>DQSP01000118.1 GCA_015663215.1 Sulfurimonas sp. | reverse complement strand
CGACCTTTTGAACGAATTTCACTCGGTTTTATATTTAAGTCTTTAGCAACAACTTCTGTTATATTGTCCATAGTTAAGTTTTCGCGTTTTTCTGCCATCTGGTCTTTAAGTACATTTTTTGTAAACTCTAAGTCTATGTCAACATGCATGAGTTGTGAATAAGCATGAAGTTTACTTAATATACCCTCTATCTCACGAACATTAGAGTCTATAACAGTTGCTATGTAGTTTACTATGTCTTTAGATAAAACAACTTTATTTATCTCACATTTTTTTTCAATGATGGCTATTTTAGTCTCTAGTTCAGGAGGTTGGATGTCGGCTACAAGACCATGCTCAAACCTACTTTGTAGTCGTGCTTCAAGTCCACCTATCTTTTTGGGATGTTTATCTGCTGTAAGGATTATCTGTTTTCCAACACCTTTGAGTGCTTCAAATGTATGAAAGAACTCTTCTTGGATTCCTTCTTTGTTTGAGAGAAACTGAATGTCATCTATGAGTAAAACATCACACTTGCGATACTTTTCTCGAAAACGCTCCATAGTGTTGTTACGTATGCTCCGAGTAAAGTCATTTAAAAACTGCTCAACCGTAGTGTAGATAACAACTTTTCCTTCATTTTGGTATACATTTCCAGCGGATTGCATAAGGTGAGTTTTTCCAAGTCCAACACCACCATAAAGAAAAAGTGGGTTATAAACTCTTCCGGCATTTTCACTTACACTCTTTACAGCAGCATAAGCAAACTGATTAGAGCCACCAACCATAAAGTTAGAAAAGGAATGAGAAGGGTTTAAGAGGGAGCTTCCTTGTTTAACTTCAACAGCTTTAATCTTTTTTCTTTTATCAATAGTGTTTTTAAGGGCTATTTTTACAGTAACTTTGTTTTGCTGCTTTACCTCAAAGAGGTGTTCTATCTTTTGAGTGTATTTATTTTTAACCCAGTTAAGAACTAGAGCATTTGGAACATAATAAATAGCAAGTTCTGGAGTAGACTTCTTCACGTCATATTGAAGTTGTTTTATGTAGCGGTTATATTCGCTCTCAGTGATTTCTTCTTTAAGTAATTCGAGTATTTCTTGACCTATATTCACATGAAACCTTGATTTTAGATATATAGGTGAATAATACACTTTTTATCCATAAAATAGGGTTAAAATATAGCGTGAATAAAAAGTTATTCACATTAATATTTAATCTCTTACCGGAAGATAAGCATAACCCTCATTTTGTTTAGATATAAGACCAATGCTTGAGTTTGGGATAACTTTTACAAAGGGGACGATATTTCCAGTGAGTTTACGTGTTTTTACACCAACACCACACATTAAAAATTCTACATCATAAGTTTCAGCTAAACTTTTAAGCCGTTTTTTAAGTGAAGTAAATTCATTTACTAGTTTTATATCACTTTCATACTCAGTACCTTTTAAATCTTTTAAAAAGTATCTATATGCACCACCATGGATAACTACTGTTACATCAAGCTCTTTAAACTCCCCTTGATAGTAAGTTTTATGTGCAACTATTCCTTTGAGAATATTTTGCTTTATTTTTGCTATATTTTTTGTCGTAAGATCATAAACAACTTTGAGATTCTCTTCATCCGCATGTGAAAAACTAAAGAGTAACAGTAAAGATAGAAGTATTTTTTTCATTTTAGATACCTTTTTTATAAATTTTGAATCTTATTATATCTTATTCTTCGGGTTCTGCTTCTTCGGTAATGATAACAGTTCCTAAACCTGTCTCAACTGGATAACCAGATTTTGCCCAAGCTTTGAGACCACCTTTTAAGTTAGTAGCATTTTTATAACCAAGGTGACGAAGTTGTTGTGCAGCTAAAGCTCCACGACCACCACTACGACAGTATGTAACGATAAGAGCATTTTTATCTTTTACTTTATTACCTATAACAAACTCTAAATTTCCACGTGTTATAGCATAAGATTCATCTGCATAAATCTCACCTTCACTTCTCTGCTCACTCTCTCTAACATCTAAAACAATTACAGATTCTTCTTCATCTATAATCACTTTGAGTTTTGTAGGAGTCATCTCTCCAGCTTCTTTTTTAGCTTCGGCTAAAAGTTTGTCTGTATTTGCAAAACCTGCATAAAGTGTTGATGTCATTGTGAGTAGTGCAACTAAAGTAAGTTGTGTAAATCTTGTATTCATTTAATATACTTTTTAATATAATAACTAAATGCATAATTAGGCATTTAACTAAATAGATAATGATATGGTATACTTTTACAATTAAAATGTCAAGGAACTTTATGTTAGATATGCAAGCAAAGATAAAAATCTTCAAGGCCTTAGGGAATGAAACAAGGTTTTTAATTTTTAAAAATGTTTTTACAGGTGGATACACTTGTAGTATTGACAAAAGAGATCCAAAAGTAGAAGTAAGTGCTCATGCAACTTGTGTTAGTACTATTGCAGAGCACTTTGAGTTTTCTCTTCCAACTATCTCTAAGCACTTAAAAGAGTTACGCGAGGCAAACATTATAACGATGGAAAAAAAGGGAAATAAAATATATATAGAACCAAACATAGAGATAGTTCGTGAGCTTGGTGGATGTTTTGGGACTCTTGCTGATAATTTTGATAAGAACCGTGAACTCTTTTTTGGTGATGTTGCAGTTTCATAAATGAATATACTAGGAATAGACCCAGGTACGAGAAATATGGGTTATGCCATCATAAAACTAGAGAACTCAAAAATTTCTTTAGTAGCAGCAGGACTCATAAAAATGAAAGCAGAAGACTTGCAGTTTCAGATACCACAGATGGTAGAGGGAATGGGTAGAATTTTTTCTGAGCACACCATAGATGAAGTTGCGATGGAAGATATATTTTATGCACACAATCCTGCTACTACTATAAAACTAGCACAGTTTCGTGGGGCTATAATGCTTAAAATTCTTCAAGAATTTGGACAGTTTAGTGAGTATACAGCTTTACAGGTGAAAAAAGCACTTACAGGTAAGGGCAAGGCAAGTAAGGAACAGGTAAATTTTATGGTTAAACGCCTACTTAATATAAAAAAAGAGATAAAACCACTTGATATAAGTGATGCGATGGCAGTGGCTATAACACATTCGCAAAGGGTACGTCTGAAAAAATAATTTATTTTTATTTATCTAGGAGTACAATTGGTAAAATGGCCAAAGGAAGTAAGTTGAAAGATTATTTAAAACATAAAAAGATACAAACTTATCTTAGAATAATGATAATTACAATTACTATTGTTGCCATTAGCCTTGATTATTTCAATAATGCTCGTATAATACTCCAAGAGTATAGATATATAATGTTTTTTCCTGTTTTTGTACTTTTTGTAACATTAGTAAATGCATACATCATT
>DQSP01000166.1 GCA_015663215.1 Sulfurimonas sp. | reverse complement strand
CTTACATTTATAGCTGTTTTTGCTTTTCCAAAAGTCTATATAACACAGCAAATCTATTATGAAAGTAGAGATATTGCTAAGCTCAAACGCGAGTACGATACACTCAAAGAAGAGAACAGGCTAATATCGGCTTCCGTTGAGTCTATCAAATTTAAAAACCAAATTCTTGATACACTATTTTAAGGACGATGATGATTCGTAAGTTTATACAGTTTTCTATAGAAAAACCACTTTTAAACCACATACTACTCATATTTATTTTTATGCTCTCTATCTTTGCATATATAAATATCCCAAAAGAGATATTCCCTCCAACACAGATGGATAAAGTGAGTATAAGTGGCGGCTACATAGGTACTTCAGCAGATATACTAGATAAAATGGTTGTGCAGACTATAGAAGAAGACCTGCAAAATATAAATGAGCTTGAATCGATAAAAACAAGTATTAAGAATGGTTCTTTTACAATTAAAGCAGATATAAAAACAGGCTCAGATAACATCTCAGTACTCAACGATGTAAAAGATGTAGTGGGAGGAGTTGTTAAAGACCTACCTTCAGACATGAACGAACCACTTGCTAAAATCATTACACATGATTTTCCACTCACTCTCATAGCACTCTCAGGGGATGTCGATAAACGAGTTCTACTGATGCGAGCAAATGAGCTAAAGAGCGAACTTAGTAAGTATAAAGAGCTTACAAATGTAAGTGTTCGTGGTGATGCTGATGAAGAACTAGATATAAAACTTAACAACGAAAAGATAAAAGCATATGGACTCAAGCCTGCTTTAGTTGTAAACGCGATAAAAAACATAAGTTCTATTTTCCCCGTAGGCACCATAAAGCAAAAATCTCACCACCTTTATATCTCAACATATAACGGAGAAAAAACAAAAGAAGATGTAAAAAACACCATCATAGGTATAGGAGATTTAAAACTTCGTATAGGCGATATCGCAGATGTAGACTTTAAGCTGAGTGATGAGACAGAACTCTCTCACTATAATGGTGTAAGAAACATATCGGTAAATGTAAACAAGAGTAAAGATGGAAATGCCATATCTCTTGTTCGTGATATTAGAGGACTTTTAAAAGAGTTACAACTCAAACACCCAAAACTAACATATAGTATCTATACAGACACATCAGTTTGGATTAAAAACCGCCTCAACACTGTTTTCGCAAACATCGCGTTTGGTCTAATGCTTGTTTTTTTAGCGATGCTTATCTTCATCAATCGTGGTATCGCGTTTGTTGTGGCTCTTGGTATTCCACTCTCGTTTATGATAGGGCTTATCGCTACTGAAATGATGGGTGACAGTATGAATATGCTCTCACTTTTAGGAGCACTTATTGCTCTTGGTATGCTTGTAGATGAGGCTATAGTAGTCGCTGAGAACATCTATAGACACCTTGAAGAGGGCATGGAGCGCAAGGAAGCGGTTATCACAGGTGCAGCTGAGATGTTTCCAGCCGTGCTTACGGCAACTTTGACAACAGTGTTTGCTTTTTTACCGATGCTTCTTATGACAGGCGAGATGGGAATGTTTATAAAAATCATCCCCATTATGATAACAGTACTGCTTCTTTCCTCTCTTTTTGAAGCTTTTTACTTCTTACCACTACATGCACATGACTTTTTAAAAGTAAGCACAAATAAGGAGAGTTTTACAAGACGCTTTTGGGCAAAATCATATATTTACTATAGTACTGTTTTACATTTTTTATTTAAAAGGCGTTATGTCTCTTTAGCTGTGATTACTTTGAGTATTTTAGCTTTGACATTTGTGTTTATGAAAAACTCAAAGTTTCAACTTTTTCCTGACTTTGATACAACTCAAGTGTATGTTTATGGAAAAGTAAACATTAACAATGAACTCAAAGATACAGAAAAAATAGTAAGTGACTTAGAAAAGATACTACTAGACAATCTTGATAAAGATAATATCTCTTCTATCACTTCAGTTATCGGCTTTAAAATGGATGCTAAAAGCCGTGCTGAATTTGGCGAAAATATGTTTCATGTTTTTTTAGACCTCAATGAACATGTACCTGTAAACTTTTTTGATAAATACATCAGCCCAATACTCTCAATAGAGAAGGGTACGGGAGATAAAATACGTCAAGATGATGCTAGAGTTATCGCAAAAAAAGCGGATGTATTATTAGAAGCATTACATGACTTAAAAGATGAAAAAGGTAATAATGTCTATGAAGAGTTAGTCGTAAAAGTACCAGGTGCTGGTGTCGTTGCAAACGATATAGAAATATCGTTGAGTGCTAAAGAAAACGAAGATGTTATACCATCTTTGAAATACCTTCAAAAAGAGATAGCAAAAATAGATGGTATTTTTAATATCTCAGATGATGCAGATTTGGGTGAAAAAGAGCTGAAACTTCGGGTGAATCAGTATGGGCAAGAGTTGGGTTTTAATGAAGAACTTATATCTTCAGAACTACGAGCATATTATCTAAAAGGAGAGTATGGAAAACTTTTTAATACTAAGGGACTGATACGTATAAAACTTCAAAGTAATATCAACAGAGATATCGACTCTATAAATAACATAGAACTTCAAGTACCCGCATCAGATCAGTTTGTGGTACTTAAAGATATCTGTGATTTTGTATATGTTCAGAGTTTTGTGACACTTATAAAAGAAGATACTAAACGCATTCGTAGTTTTTATGCCTCGATTGATAAAACAAAAATAACTTCAAGCGAAGTGATGCAAAAAATGCAGTCCGTGTTTGACAAAGTAAAAGAAAAAGGCATAATAGTAGAGATAAAAGGTGAAGAAAAAGAGAATAACAAAAATAAGAGAGAGATGATGCAGTCTGCTGTAATGGCGATATTTTTAATCTTTATCACACTTGTTTGGCTTTTTGACTCCATTAAAAAACCGCTTATAGTACTAAGTACCATACCTCTTGTTTTGTTAGGTGTGTATGCAGGACACTGGATGATGGGGCTTAATATGACTATGCCAGGACTCATCGGTGTAGTAGGACTAGCGGGAGTCGTTGTAAATGATGGGCTTATCATGGTGGACTTCATACGAAAAGCAAAAGATACAGAGGAGTTGATGCAAAGAGCACAGACTAGACTTAGACCTATTGTTCTGACATCCTTAACAACAGTTCTAGGACTCTCTACTCTTATCTTTTTCGCTTCTGGTCAAGCGATGATACTCCAACCAATGGCAGTTTCACTTGGCTTTGGTATAGCATGGGCAACAGTACTAAATCTACTGTATGTGCCACTGCTATACTCTATAGCTTATAAAATACAGCCACCAAAATCAATATAAAAAGGAAAAAAATAATGAATTTAGAAATAATGCAATCACAGTTTGGAGTTAGACCTTCAGTAAGTAAGGCAATCCCAGAGTTTTTACTAGAGATGAAAGAAGAGGGTATAAGAAAAATGGTTTCAGACCATTATGACAAGATAAAGCAGAGCGAGATATATGATATATTTCCACAAGACGAGCAAGAGTTTGAAGATGCAAAAAGACACTCGGCTGACTTTATGATACAGATATGTGGAGGACCTGCTTACTTTAACCAAAACAGAGGTGCCCCTCAGATGGTAGGACGCCATGCTCCTTTTCGTATCACGGCAGAGACTCGACAAGTTTGGTTAGAACTCTACAGAGAAGTTCTTATGGACTTAGAAAAAGAGGGTATCACTGAGCGCTCTTTATCTTCATGGTGGAACTACATCAATGTGTTCTCAAACTGGATGGTTAACACACCGAGCTAGATGATGAAAAAAAGAGAAGATGAACTTAAAAGTTTAGGAGCAGGGCATACAGAGTATAAGTATGAGTATGCACCTGAATTACTTGAGACTTTCCAAAATCAACATCAAGACAATGACTACTGGGTAACACTAAACGCGGATGAGTTTAGTTCGCTCTGTCCCATCACAAATCAGCCAGATTTTGCAACTCTCATAATAAACTACATACCAAATGTAAAAATGGTAGAGAGTAAATCTCTCAAACTTTACCTTTTTAGTTTTTTAAATAGTGGAGAGTTTCATGAAGATGTTGTGAACAAGATAGGTAAAGATTTAGTGAAGATTATGGAGCCAAAGTATCTCGAAGTAGTAGGACTTTTTTACCCTCGTGGGAACATTAGCATTCACCCGACTTATAGTTACAGTAATAATGAAAAAAAATATAAAGAGATAGAAAAACATCGCTTTATCAACAGAAATATAAATCCTCAGAGAGTAGGTTAAAATGCAACTCCAAAAAATAGAGATAAAAAAAGGAACAAAGATAGAGTACAGTTCTAAAGAGTTGCTTTTTTTAGCAAAGAGTGGACAGCCTTATCGTGGTTCTTTGTATGTGAAGTTTACTTCTTTAGGTGATACAATAGAGCTTACCTCTTTTAAAAAGTACATTACATCCCTGCGCGATAAAACACTAAATGCAGAAGACATAGCATATGAGATATATGAAACTATTGTCTCGGTTATAAATGTAAATGATTTAGGTATTGTAGTAGATTTAACGGCAAGAGGTGGCTTACAACAGCGACTTACATTTGGTACAGAATTTACCCCTGTTAGTAAAAATAACATCTTTCAAATCTAAGTTGTTAATTTTATACAAAAAGTAAGCATAAACTAAGCAATCCCTCTGTATAATTTCGACCTACAAACCGTAGAAGTGGGTCTTTAGCTCAGTTGGTTAGAGCCCTCCGCTCATAACGGAGTGGTCATGTGTTCGAGTCACATAGGACCCACCACTT
>DQSP01000067.1 GCA_015663215.1 Sulfurimonas sp. | reverse complement strand
ATATGTTCGTTGTGTTAGAGACGGACAGTAACTTTGAAACTTTGATATTAAAAAACTTGAAAGGAGAACTTTGTGTATTATGACAATTTACCCATCTTTAAATCAGCACTTGATTTAGTGGTTTATATCGAAACTATTGTTAAAGGATTTGAAAAGTATCACAAATACACTATCGGAGTGGACTTAAGAGCTCACTCTAAAGAGATGCTTTTTCTCATTAACAGAGCAAACATCAGCCAAGATAGATTGCCAAGACTTTTAGAACTTCGTGACAGGTGTGAAGAACTTAAAATGCTCATACGAGTAAGTAAAGAGTTACAATCATACAAGAGCTTCAAACAGTTTGAACACTCTTCTAAACTAACAGTAGCTGTGTGCAAACAAGCACAAAGTTGGCTTTCTGCCGCTGCGAGAGTCGCTAGATGAAACATTTAGAGAGAGTGCAAGATTTACTGTGTGGCCTTTTTACCAAAGTGTATAAAAAAAGCTCTGATGACTTAGCGACACTTTGTCAGAGTATCTTAAATAAAAGGTTTATTGTCAGCTCTAGCAATTACTGGTCATCTACTACCAATATGAACAACCCTTCCAATGCGTGGAATGTGAACTTCAACAATGGTAATGACAACAACAACAATAAGACAAATGATAAATATGTTCGTTGTGTTAGAGACGGAGCGTAAATATGTTCAACTTCAAAGTGGTCTATGATGCGTATAAAAAGTGTATTCGTAACAAGCGAAACACTTTAAATGCCCAACATTTTGAAGCAAATCTCATAGAAAATCTTTGTACCTTGCAGATGTGTTTGGAAAACAGAAGCTACCGCATAGGTAAGTCCATCTGTTTTCTGACACATTCGCCTAAGCTAAGAGAAGTGTTTGCCGCTGATTTTAGAGACAGAGTAGTGCATCATGTCTTGGTTGAAAAGATAGAAGCTTACTATGAAAAAAAATTCATCCATGATGTTTATAACAACAGGAAAAACAGAGGTATCCACTCTGGTGTTAAAAGAGCACAAAAGTTTGCCTATAGGCACAAAGAGGGATACTTTTTACAGCTTGATATCAAAGGATTTTTTTATAACTTGGATAAAAACATCTTGTTTAAACAGTTTTTGAAAGATATACAAAAAAGTGATTTAAAAGATAAAAAAGAGATTTTATGGTTAGCCAATAAAATCATCTATCATGACAGTACAAAGAACTTTGTTTTTAAAGGGGACTATACAAAACTAGCACTTTTGCCAGCACATAAAACACTCTTTAAGATACCCAAACACAAAGGGTTGCCTATCGGCAATCTCACAAGCCAGTTTTTTGCCAATGTCTATCTGAACAAGTTTGATCACTTTGTAAAAAGAGAACTCAAGATAAAAGGATATCTCAGATATGTAGATGACTTCGTACTGTTTTCTGATAGCAAAGACAGACTACAAGAAGCGAAAAAAAGGATAGAGATTTACCTAAAAGAGCAGCTTTCTCTTGAAGTAAGAGAAGATTTTAAACTAAAAAGAACGACGCAAGGATTGGACTTTTTAGGCCACATCGTACGACCTCACTACTTGTTAGTGAGAAACAGAGTGGTAAAAAACTATAAGCATAAAAAAGCGCAGTTTTTAGACTACTATGAGAGTAAAAGAGGGAAAGTGAGTCTTGCAGAGATAAATGGGTTTTTATCTGTTCAAGCTTCATTTGCAGGTCATACAAGACATGCGAATAGCTATAACTTAATGAAAAATATAGGAGAAATAGATGAAGAAAAGTATATTAGGCTTATTTGTACTGAGTGGTCTGCTGATGGCGGACTTTGTAAGAGATGATGCAAAAGAGGTAGTCAACGATACAGTAACTTGTTTGATGTGGCAAGATGACAACGCTAGTAAAACGGTAATGAAAACTTGGCAAGAGGCGATAGACTACTGCGAAGATAAAAATTTTGCAGGATATGAAGACTGGAGACTTCCAAACTCCAATGAGCTTTATAGCATAGGAGATAGAAGTAAGGTCGATCCTGCTATCAAAGATGCTTTTAAAAATGTCAACTCTTTCTATTACTGGTCATCTACTACCCATGCGGAGTACCATTCCCATGCGTGGTTTATGATCTTCGACTATGGTTACGACGACCACAACTATAAGACGGAAGATCGAAATGTTCGTTGTGTTAGAGACGGACAGTAACTTTGTCAACCGCGCTTAGCGGTGTCTTTAGGTTTTGGCTCAGACCAGTAACCAAGCTATCTATTACTGTCTTGCCTTTGTAGATAAATAATATTTCATTTTGAAATATTATTTTAACTTTTTAGAGCTTATGTTGCATTTTATTTATGAAAAATTATGATTATTTTGCACATAAGCAACAATGGAAAATAGCTGATTATTTTTAGGACTGATATAATGTGTCATGGTAAAAAACCAAAGAAATGAACTGGGTTCTTAGGGGCAGAGACAGTTTATAAAACTTTAATATTTTATACAATACAATGTATGTATAAAATAAAAGGGTATGACTATTGTTTAACTGGGATAAAGAGAAAAATAAAACTCTCAAAAAAGAGAGAGGTATCGGGTTTGAGGATATCGTTGAAGCGATAGACAATGACTTACTTGATGTCTACGACCATCCCAATCAAAAAGTGTATCCTGGTCAGAAGATATATGTCGTAGAGACCTTAGGGTATGTTTATCTTGTTCCATTTGTATCTGATGGAGATAAAAAGTTTTTAAAGACGATTATCCCTAGCAGAAAAGCCAAGAAGATTTATAAAGGATAAAATGATGTTTGATAAAGAAGAAATAGAGATTTTAGAAGCATTAGAAGATGGTGTATTGAAAAAGTCTATCGATGCAGAGACAGAGATAGCACTTGCAAAACAGTCAGCAAAAGCGTACCTTTCAAAGTCGAAAAATGTTACTTTGAGACTCAATATGTTGGATTTAAAAGGTATCAAAGAAAAATCAAAAGAGGTAGGTATACCATACCAAACCATCATCAGTGCATTGGTGCACCAGTATGTTGATGGGAAGTTGAAGCTACAGTAATATCTTAAGGGATTTTGTATCTATGTTTATCGCTATACTTTTTAAAAAGAAGAGGTTAGTAACTTTATCGGTTGTAGTATACTTGCTATATATCATGTCAAGACCTCACGACTGGGGAAATAAAACAAGCGGGTCGTAGGTCAGGACTTATTTATAATTTCATTAAAATCTTATAGGTGACTGTGCGTTGATAAAGTTTAAAAACTCACTTCTAGTTTTTGTCTCTCGAAACATACCACGAAGTGCAGAAGAAGTTGTTGTAGAGTTTACTTTCTCCACCCCTCTCATCTCCATACACATGTGTCTAGCTTGTATAACGACACCCACACCTTTTGGGTTGATAGTCTCGATGATGGCGTCTGCTATCTGTTCGGTCATCTGTTCTTGAATTTGTAATCTTCT
>DQSP01000002.1 GCA_015663215.1 Sulfurimonas sp. | reverse complement strand
GTTTTGTTCTCATAAACTTTATAATACAATAGCCTTGTAGCCCTATCTATAGCTACAAACAGATAATATTTCTGACATTCAAATTTTGGTAAATATGTCACATCAATATGTAAATAACCAGGTTCATACTCTTTGAACTTCTTAGCTTTAGCCTTTTGTTTAACTGGAACTCTGCTTATATCAAATGCCTTTAGAGTTCTGTAAATATTACTTCTATTTGCATTTGGAATGACATCAACCATGGTATCTGTTAAGTCATCTAACTCCATCCAAGTAAGGGTTCTTACGACCCGTATAAGCTCCTTTTCTAAAGGTGTTAAAGCATATTTTATACTATTAGGTCTTGAACTTTTATCATTTAAAAAATCTCTACTTCTGTGTTTAGCTACTGTTTTAACATTCACACCATAATTATCTGCTAATTCAACATTTGTTAAATCGGATTGTTGTATTCTTTGTCTTACATGCTGGTTTGTTCTAGCATTAGAGTGATAGACTTGTGACATTGTTTTAATCCTTTTGTGGTAAAAAGATTTTACTATGATGTTATTGAGCTATCGCTTATTATTAAACTGGGCAACCATAACGTGGTGAAACTAGACAATTATCGATAAAAAATGACATCATAAATGTAAAGGAAATATATGGATATTTTTCATACTATACTCTTAGGAATGATAGAAGGTTTCACAGAGTTTTTACCCATCTCTTCTACTGGGCACCTGATTGTTGCAAGTAAATTTTTAGGTGAAGAGCAGACAAATGCGACTAAGGCTTTTGAGGTGATCATCCAGTTTGCTGCAATTTTAGCTGTGTTTTTCAACTACAGAGATAAGTTTAGTATTAAAAAAATTGACCTATGGACTAAAGTTTTTCTCGCATTTATTCCTATTGGAGTAGTTGGTTTCATATTTTCTCATCAAATAAAAGAGCTTTTTAGTATAAATATAGTTGCAGTTATGTTTATAGTTGGTGGTGTTATTTTCTTAATAGTTGAGAAATTTTTTATACCTAAAGAGAGTGAACAGATTGATGATGTAGAGAGTGTAACATACAAGCAGGCTTTAGTCATTGGATTTGCTCAAGTTTTCGCCCTCATTCCAGGAACTTCAAGAGCAGGTTCTACTATTATCGGGGCGCTTCTTGTTAAACTAAGCCGAAAAGCAAGTGCAGAGTTTAGTTTTTTACTTGCTTTTCCTGTTATGAGTGCTGTAAGTGCTTATGATTTACTCAAACACTATAAAGAGTTTGACACACAAAACTTACTTTCTCTTGGGATAGGCTTTATTGTTTCATTTATCATCGCATTTATCACTATCAAACTTTTTTTAAAATTTTTAGATAACTTCACTTTTGTTGCGTTTGGATTATACAGAATAATTTTTGGAGTAGTACTTTTACTCTGGTTTAACTAGTGGAATATTTTTTGCTTGCATTTCTATAATATCTAATGTTAAAGGAGATATCATGCAAATACTTAGCAGATATAACGTCCACCTACATATGTTTTTAATAGATTTAGAAAAAAAGTTTTGTAAATTGAGCGTTAAATTTTTATAAGGTTTTAAGGATTTTTCTCGCAAGAGAGAGAGCCTTAGAGCGATGAGGCAGTTTTCTCTTTGTTGCATCGTCCAACTCACCTAAAGTCTTATCGTATCCAAGTGGTACAAACATCGGGTCGTACCCAAAACCACCCTCACCTTGTTCCTCTGTTAATGCAGTCCCATACATCCATCCATGAACTGTTCTCTCACTTGTCTTTGTGACTATTGCCATTGCAGCAGTATAAAATGCAGGCGAACTGTCAACTCCTTTTGCTTTTATATTTCGCATCAAAGTATGAAGGTTATCTTTATCTGTTGCATTATCTCCACCGTAACGAGCACTATAAATTCCAGGTGCACCATCAAGTACTTCTACACTTATGCCACTGTCATCGGCTAAAACTATTACATTCTCATCATCAAGAGCATCAAAGACAGCATGTGCTTTAAGTAAAGCATTATCTTTAAATGTATCTGCATCTTCAATAATCTCAAACTCATCAATAAGTTCAGTATAAGGAATGACTTCAAAGTCCTCACACATTGCTTTAATCTCTCTCACTTTGCCTTTATTAGATGTAGCTAAAACTAATTTCAATTTTGTACCCCTTTATAGTGTATATAATATAGTTTTGTTATAATCCTGCCATTATACTATAAAGGACTATATATGTTTAAAAAAGTTTTACCACTCTCGTCCATTATCTTCTTAAGATTTTTAGGACTGTTTTTAGTTTTACCAGTTCTCTCTGTTTATGCACTCGACCTCGAAGGTGCTACACCTTTTCTTGTAGGTATCATCGTTGGTGGTTATGCACTTACTCAGGCTATCTTCCAGTTACCATTTGGAACTATGAGTGATAAGATAGGTCGTAAACCTACTATCCTTTTTGGTCTTATCATCTTTATCATAGGTTCTCTTATCTGTGCTTATTCTACAGACATTTATATGCTTATGGCTGGTCGTTTCCTCCAAGGTGCAGGAGCAATTGGTTCTGTTGCTACAGCAATGGTATCAGACCTAGTTGAAGAAGAAAAACGCGGTAAAGCGATGGCTATCATGGGTGGTTTTATCGCTATGAGTTTTGCACTTGCTATGGGTCTTGGTCCAGTTTTAGCAGCTAACTATGGTATTAGCTCAATATTTTTCATCACTACTGTTCTTGCAGCTTTATCTATAGTTATACTTTTTACTAAGGTACCAACTCCCCCAAAGATAAGACATATTTATCATAATAAATCTAAACTCACAGATATACTCAAAGATAATAATCTTCTTAATATGATTATCATAAACACTCTTCAAAAGGGTCTTATGACTATGGCGTTTGTACTTATTCCTATCATTTTGACAAAAGAGCAGTATGGTTTTAACTGGGAAAAGTCAGAGTTATGGATGGTTTATCTTCCTGCTATGATAGCCGGTCTTGTTGCTATGGGTCCTGCTGCTGTATTTGGTGAGAAGAAAAACATCCCTAAACAGATATTTTTACTCTCTATAGTTCTTTTTCTAGCATCATTTCTCATAATGGGCTTCACTAACGATAGTACAGTTTTTGTTATAGGTGTAGTTCTTTTCTTTGTTGGTTTCAACATGATGGAACCACTAGTACAGTCTATGATAAGTAAGTTTGCAAAAGTACACCAAAAAGGTGCAGCTCTTGGTATCTCTAACTCTTCAGCATACTTTGCAACTTTTTTAGGTGGAACATTTGCAGGTATTTTCTTAGACTTTAGCGACAGAGAAACACTTACAGGAAGTGTAGCAGTTATAGTAGTCCTATGGTTAATATGGACAGCACTAAAGCTCCAAAACCCAACAAAACACTCTCACCTATACATCAACCACGATGACATAGACACTGTAAAACTTAATGCCCTAGAAGATGAACACATCGCTGAGTGGTACATAAACGAAACAGAAAATCTAGTTGTTATCAAGTATGTAAAAGATGCTATCGAAGAAGATGATTTGAAAGCGAAAGTTTTAAAGTCATAAAAAAGTAAAGGGACATAAAGTCCCGATACTTTTTCCCTCTAACAAAAATATAAACCCATAATATATATATTAAATCAAATTATAAACTTAAAATAATCACAAGAGTGATGTAATTGCAAGGGCAGACCGAGGAAGTGTACGATAGTACATGACGAGGGAGGCAACGCAGCAAGTGCGTCGCTATTGTGATTATTTTTGAGGTGTAACGTACATGTTGAAGTATCGCCCTTCAAACTTCGGCGGCTTTTCCATAACACCGATGTCTTCCACCATTGGCCAAACACGAAGAAGAACTTCTTTTCCAGCTTCTGGGTGAGCCATCTCACGACCACGTAAAAATACTCTAAACTTTACATGAAAACCTTTTTCTAAAAATTCTCTTGCATGTTTTACTTTAAAGTTCATATCGTTTTCAGCAATCTTCACTGAAAGCTTAATCTCTTTTACAACAATCTTTACTTGATTTTTACGTTGCTCTTTGAGTTTTTTCTCTTCTTGGTACTTGAACTTACCGTAGTCCATAATCTTTGCAACAGGAGGTTTTGCATCTGGAGCGATTAGAACTAAGTCTAACTCTAACTCATTTGCTTTTTCCATAGCCTCATCAAAAGAGATAATCCCTAAAGACTCTCCTCCATCTACATTACATCTTAACTCTGTTGCACGAATATCGTCATTCATTATGACACGGTTTTTCTTTTGGTTCAAAAATTTACCTCATTTATTTTAGTTTGTATAAGTTGAAGAAATTCTTCTTCACTTATTGTATATTGCTCTCTCGTTCTTCTATCACGAATAGATACAGTTTTGTTCTCTATCTCTTCATCGCCGATGACGACAATCATAGGAACACGAGTTTTCTCAGCCACACGGATACGTTTGTTTAACGAATCGTTTTTAGCATATATTTCACTATCGGCATTAATATCAATAAGTTTATCCGATAATTCCTTAGCATAATCTTTATGAGTCTCAGCAACCGGAACAATTGCTACTTGTGTAGGAGCGATAAACATAGGAAACTCTCCAGCATAGTGCTCAGTTAAAATCCCGATAAAACGCTCAAATGACCCAAGAATAGCACGGTGAATCATAACAGGTTGAATTTTTTCATTGTTCTCACCATTATACTCTAGTCCGAAACGCTCAGGAAGATTATTATCTAACTGAATTGTTCCACACTGCCACTCACGCCCAATAGCATCAAGAATTTTGATGTCGATTTTAGGACCGTAAAATGCACCACCACCCTCATCTATAGTATATGGAAGATTATGTTTCTCCATAGCCGAAACAAGTGCTGCTTCTGACTTTTCCCAAACTTCAGCATCACCAACTGCTTTTTCAGGTTTTGTGCTGATAGTCATGTTGTATTTAAAATCAAAAGTAGTCATGATTTTATCTACAAAGTCTACAACTTCGATGATTTGCTCTTCTATCTGATCTACAGTACAAAAAATATGTGCATCATCTTGTGTAAATTCTCTTACACGAAAAAGCCCATGAAGTGCACCTGTCATCTCATGGCGGTGAACAACACCATACTCAAAGTACTTGATAGGTAAGTCACGATAAGAGTGAAGCTCATCTTCATATACTTTTATATGACCAACACAGTTCATAGGCTTTACCCCAAACTCTATATCGTCAATATTTGTAAAGTACATGTTTTCACCGTAGTTTTGGTAATGTCCAGAAGTTTTCCAAAGGTCAGCACGAAGCATCTCTGGACCACGAACTGGCTCATATCCGCGTTTACGGTGAGCTTTAAACAGTAAGCTCTCTAAACGAGCACGAAGTCGCCCACCAGCTGGAAGCCAGATAGGAAAACCTGCTCCAACCTCTTCACGGAAAGTAAAAAGTTTCATCTCATTACCAATTTTTCTATGATCGCGTTTAGCAGCTTGAGCTAACATCTCCATATGTGCTTTGAGTGATTCTTTATCTGCAAATGCGATACCATAAATACGAGTAAGCATTTCGTTCTTAGAGTCTCCACCAAGATAGGCACCAGCAATTTTTGTTAGTTTGAAGTAACGGATAAGCCCAATAGATGGTAAGTGAGGTCCACGACATAAGTCTTCAAACTCACCTTGCTTGTAAATAGAGATTTTATCATCTTTAATTCTCTCCATTACGGCTAGTTTTAAATGATCGTCTTTAAACTTCTCTTTTGCTTCATCCATAGAGATAGTGTATTTTTCTATCTTATACTTTTTCTTAGCAAATGAAAGCATCTGTTTTTCTATCTTTTTAAGATCACCCTCACCTATCTCAGACTCAGTCTTAAAATCATAGTAAAAGCCCTCTTTAACAGTTGGCCCTACATAAAACTCAGCATCTGGGTAAAGTGATTTAATAGCTTGTGCCATAAGGTGAGCTGTTGAGTGGCGAAGTACATCTAAAGACTCAGGAGAGTTATCTAACTCTATCTCTTCGCCTGTAATTCCCATCTCTTCTGCTGTAACGAGGTCTAATACTTCGTCATTATGTTTTATTGCGATTGCGCTCAATATTTCTTCCTATAATTCTGTTTTTAAAATTGCACCACTAGATGCATTTGTTACTAAAAGTTGGTAGCGCTTTAACCATTTTGATGTTACTTCATTTTTGTATGGTTTTAAGTTTTTGCGACGTTCTTCTAAAGTTGCTTCATCTACATTTAACTGTAGTAAGTGAGCATCTGTATCAAGTTCTATCTCATCACCATCTTCTATGAGTGCTATAAGTCCACCCTCAGCTGCTTCTGGAGAAACATGACCGATAGAAGCACCTTTTGTAGCACCTGAAAAACGTCCATCAGTTATAAGTGCAACAGACTCACCAAGACCCATTCCTTGAATAAGAGCAGTAGGAGCAAGCATCTCTTGCATACCAGGACCACCTTTTGGACCCTCATAACGGATAACAACAACATCACCAGCTTTAACTTTGTGACTCATGATACCATCTATTGCCTCTTGTTGCGAGTTAAAACAGATAGCCGTTCCCTTAAACTGTCTCATGCCAGCTGCAATTCCTGCGGTTTTTACAACAGCACCCTCTAAAGCAAGGTTTCCAAATAGGATAGAAAGTCCACCAACTTGAGAGTAAGCATCTTCATTTGTTCGAATGACATCATGATCTTTTATCTCACAGCCTTCTATACGTTCTGCCAATGTCTCACCCGTAATCATTTGAGCATCAAGATGTAATAGCCCGTGGCGTTTGGAGACTTCAGCCATTACAGCATTTACTCCACCTGCACGATTTACATCATCCATGTGAACATCGTATCTTGATGGAGAAATCTTAGAAATATGTGCAACTTTGTCGGCAATTTTATTTATGTTTTCTATCTTGTACTCTATGTCTGACTCTCTAGCAATCGCTAAAAGGTGAAGTACAGTGTTTGAGCTTCCGCCCATTGCCATATCTACAACAAATGCATTATGAATCGCTTTTTCATTTAAAACATTTTTCATATTGTATTTTGGATCTTCCATCTTTGCAAGTTCAACAACACGACGAGCCGCTTTTTTCACAAGCTCAATACGCTCAGGAGTCATCGCAAGTATAGTTCCATTTCCTGGAAGTGCTATACCCATAGCTTCACAAAGTGTGTTCATTGAGTTTGCAGTAAACATACCAGAGCAAGAACCACCAGATGGACAAGCTTCACACTCTATCTCATAAAGTTCTTCATCAGTCATCTTACCCTCAGCATGTTTTCCAACAGCCTCAAACGCAGTAGCAAGGTCAATAGGCGTACCATCTTTTTTATGTCCAGCAGCCATAGGACCACCTGAAACAAAGATAGTAGGAACATTTACACGTAGTGCTCCCATAATCATACCTGGAACAATTTTGTCACAGTTTGGTATACATATCATCGCATCAAGCTTATGAGCATTCATAACCGTTTCTATAGAGTCCGCAATAATCTCACGAGATGGAAGCGAGTAAAGCATACCATCGTGCCCCATAGCTATACCATCATCAACACCAATAGTGTTAAAAACAAATGGCACACCACCAGCTTCACGGATAGCTTCTTTTACAATTTCTCCATACTCATGAAGGAAAAAGTGTCCGGGGATAATATCTATGTAGCTGTTTGCAATACCAATAAATGGCTTGTCAAAATCTTCATCTTTTAAACCAGTCGCACGTAGTAATGACCTGTGTGGAGCTTTATCAAAGCCCTTCTTAATTGTGTCACTTCTCATAGTAAGCCTCTTTTATAAAGTTTTTATTTTAATTATTAGTGTGATTATAGCATTTTTTTTATAATTTACACTAAAAGCTCTTTACAAATCAAAAACAATCGGCTATAATTCCGGCTCACTTACAGACTAATGTCGTGTAAGAGTATGGATGCGGGAGTAGCTCAGTGGTAGAGCATAACCTTGCCAAGGTTGGGGTCGCGAGTTCGAACCTCGTCTCCCGCTCCATTTTATTTTTAAATACTAAACTGTGATTTCATAGCAGATGCCCGGATGGCGAAATTGGTAGACGCAGGGGACTTAAAATCCCCCGGTAGCAATACTGTGCCGGTTCAAGTCCGGCTCCGGGCACCATTGATATGAAAGATAAACTGGTGCCATCGCCAAGTGGTAAGGCCGTAGCCTGCAAAGCTACTATCCCCAGTTCAAATCTGGGTGGCACCTCCAGTTTAATTATTTATACTACAAACACGTGGATCTTTGGCAGAGTTGGTCGAATGCACCGGTCTTGAAAACCGGCGAGGGTTACACCTCCCAGAGTTCGAATCTCTGAGGGTCCACCACTTTTCCCCTAAAATAAGCACTTTCATACACTTTATTTAATTCAAGTTTATTGTTATTTCTATTGATTTATCATAAATTTCATTTTTTGTAACACAAGTGTAACACAAATCTTTTTCTTAAAATACAATTTTATGAAATATATTTACAAAAGAAAAAATAATTATTATTTTAGATTTAGAATTACAAAATCAATGTTCCCATTTTTTCATAAAAATTATTTTACCAAATCTCTTCAAACTTCAAATTCTGGTAATGCTCTCAAATATGGTAAAATACTGCTTCACAAGCTAAATTACATTAAACAGAGTATTAAAATGAATGTATCAAATGAACAAATATTAAATTTGATTGACGATCTTACAAATACAATTTTTGAAGATACAGAAGCAGATTTATATAATACTGATAAAGTAGAAGATTCTGTTTTTGCATTAAAACTAGAAGATACCATTAGAAGCTATAAAAATGCATATTCTAATGAAAGAATTACACATTAGTTGAAGCAGAAGCTAAAAGCATACTTAAAAGCTTGAATTTAAGCACTTCTGATAAGTTCAATGATATATGTAAGCTATTACTTCAATCTCATATTCAAAATTTAAAAATAATTTCTGTTTCTACTTCTTCAACTGCTTCTGTAGTTGTTATTGAAGAAGAAAAAGAAGTTGTAACTGCAGAAGAAGCATATTATATTAAGTGGTTTGTTTTTCTGGGGACATTATATCCCTAGAAGTTTATCAATTAAATAATGTTATACTTTTCTTATTAAGTAATTAATTTAAATATGTGAGGACTATCATGGTAATAATAG
>DQSP01000056.1 GCA_015663215.1 Sulfurimonas sp. | reverse complement strand
CCACGTCCTGCCATATTTGTAGCAATAGTAACAGCACCTTTTACACCAGCTGATTTAATAATTTCACCCTCTTGCTCGTGATTTTTTGCATTAAGAACCGTGTGTGCAATTTTTTCATGCTTGAGCACTTCGTGCAGTGCTTCAGACTTTTCAATTGATGCGGTACCAATAAGCACAGGCTGACCTGTTTTGCTAAGTTTTTTGATAGTGTCAATTACAGCATTAAACTTTTCTTCTTCGGTTTTGTAAATTAAATCATTTAAATCTTTTCTGCATATTGGTATATTTGTAGGAATAGAAACAACATCAAGGTTATAAATTTGTGCAAACTCGGTTGCTTCAGTTTCAGCTGTTCCTGTCATACCAGCGAGTTTATCATACATTCTAAAATAGTTTTGAAATGTGATATCCGCAAGAGTTTGTGTCTCTTCTTTAATGTCAACACCCTCTTTTGCTTCTAGCGCTTGATGCAGACCCTCAGAGAAACGTCTACCTTCACTAATTCGTCCTGTAAATTCATCTACAATCATAACTTCGCCATCACGAACCACATAATCAACATCTATTTCAAAAAGATAGTTTGATTTAAGTGCCTGATCAAGTATGTGAGAGAGTGACGCATTTTCTGCACTATAAAGATTGTCTACTTTAAAAAGTTCTTCGGCTTTAGTAATCCCCTCTTCTGTTATAAGTACAACTTTATCTTTTTCATCAACTGTAAAATGTGTGTCTTTGACTAAAGTATTTGCGACACTATTTGCATTTTGATAATCTTGCATATTTCTGTTTGTTGGACCAGAGATAATAAGAGGTGTTCTCGCCTCATCAATTAAAATTGAATCAACTTCATCTACTATCACAAAGTTATGCTTACGCTGAGCCATTTGATCTTTAGAATAGCTCATATTATCTCTTAGATAGTCAAATCCAAATTCATTATTTGTACCATATGTGATATCTGACTCATAAGCAGCAATTTTTTGCTCAGGACTATTTTCAGTCTCTAAGACTGTTCCAACACTAAAGCCAAGAAAATTATATAACGGTGACATTTCAGATGCATCACGAGAAGCTAGATAGTCGTTTACTGTTACCAAATGAACACCATCTCCAGACATTGCATTTAAAACAATCGCGAGAGTTGCAACAAGTGTTTTACCCTCTCCTGTTTTCATTTCAGCAATACGACCTTCATGCAGTGCTAAACCACCAACAAGCTGTACATCAA
Source organism: Sulfurimonas sp. (assembly GCA_015663215.1). Taxonomy (GTDB): domain Bacteria; phylum Campylobacterota; class Campylobacteria; order Campylobacterales; family Sulfurimonadaceae; genus Sulfurimonas. Next base: position 2,061 of record DQSP01000056.1, on the reverse strand, counting down.
AGTGACGCATTCCAAGAGTTCTCTTGCTCGCCTCTCTTGTGATAGCAAAAGAATCAATAAGTACATCGTCTAATGTCTTACTCTCATCATTAACACTTGTCTTTAGTAGATTAAATGCTGATTTAAGTTCTTCATCATTCATTGACTCATATTGAGACTCTAATGCATTAATCGCTTTTATTCTTTTTGAATATTTTTTTAATTCTCGGTCATTGGATGTACCAAAAACCTTCCCTATTAGTCCAAGTAGCATTCGCAACCTTATATCTATTTACTATATAGTTTATTATATAGCAATAGTGAAATTGTTGTTATTTTATCACATATAATCTAATAGAAAGTATAAATGTGATTTTTGCTATAATTTCTTGCATATAAAGGATGTACTTTGCAATATATATTTTTACTCACCCTACTCTTTAGTATTTCATATTCAGATGTTTTTTCTATGACTTCATTTGAAGCAGATTTCACACAAACTGTTCTAAACGAAAAAGGAGGGAAATTAAAATACACTGGTAACATCAAAGCTATTAAGCCTCACTATGCACTCTGGCGATACACACGACCAAGTCTAAAACTTATTTATGTCAACAAAAACAAGGTTACAATAGTAGAACCTGAACTAGAACAAGCTATAATAAAAAGATTACAAAGTGGTATTGATTTTTTTAATATCATTAAAAATGCAAAAAAAATAGATAAAGATACATATACTACCAATTTTCAATCTGTAAAGTACACTATATATACAAAAAACTCAAACTTGAAGTCTATTAAATATAAAGATCAACTTGATAATACTATTTTAATCGATTTTACTAAGCTTATAACAAATAAAGGTATTGCACTGAGTGATTTTGAACCTAAGATACCTTTAGAATATGATATTATTGAAGAATAAGTGGCTCTAAATTTTTAAAGAAGGTTTACCTATGTAATAGCCTTGTGAATAATCAATACCTAATTCTTTGACTATTTCATGTACTTCTTGTGTTTCGACATGTTCAGCTATTGTTTTTATACCACTTTTTTTAGCAAAATCCACAATACTTTTAACAATTAGCTTGTATGCACTATCCCTACTTAACTCTTTTATAAATGTACCATCTATTTTTATATACTCTGCTTTTAATTCAAACATTCGGTTATAGGCCGACTTATCAGTACCAAAATCATCTACGATTACATGGAATCCTTTACTTCTTAGCTCAATTACCTGAGCATCAAGAATATCTGTTTTAGAGATGATAATATCTTCTACAAGCTCTAAGTGTACACGAGAAGGAGAAATATCATAGTTCTTACATTTATACTCAAGGAATCCAAGTAAATAGTTCTCATGAAGGTCGTGCATACTAATATTAATTGAAAAGTTATAATCATTTGTTGCAAATAACTTAAATGCTTTATCTATAACTATTTTAGTGATTTGAGTGATAAAACCTACCTGTTTTGCACTACGAATGAACTTGTTTGCATCTACAAGTTTATTATTATCATCCATTAGTCTACAAAGCACTTCATAATGTTTTTTTTGTGTTGTATCATTGGAAACGATAGGCTGATAGTATGTAAAAATTTTATCATCGTCAAATGCTTTTTGCAGTACACCAACCCAGTAAAGGCTATCTCTTTGTTCTTGCATGTACTCTGAATGTACATCATACATAACAATTTTACTACCTCCGTAGTACCTTGCTTCTTTTGAAGCGGCTTTCGCATTTATAAAAAGCTTGTTTCCAGTGCCACTATCTATACCAATAGAAAAAACAATACAGTGAGTACGGTCATCTAACTCAATTGCTGACTCTTTAAAAAATGATTGAATTTGGCTTGCTAACAAGATTGGTTGACCTTTTGCAGGATCATCAAGAAGCACAACAAACTCATCAGCCGTAATATGATAAAGATTGGCATTAGTAGGTAAAAATCGTTTTAGACTTAATGCAGTCTCTATTAAAAGTTTATTTGCTTGACCCATTCCGTATGTAGTATTAACAAAATCAAAATGATCTATATTAATATATAAGAGAGCTTGTTTTTCACTATTGAGTGCAT
>DQSP01000178.1 GCA_015663215.1 Sulfurimonas sp. | reverse complement strand
TACCTTCATCAGCTCTACAAGCACAAGGCTTTAGCACAACAGTTTTTTGCAGGAATCACTTATGGCTTAGGTGGTTTTATAGGGGCTTTACTCTCAGGAGTGATTTATGAGTATTACCCTCAATACCTCTTTTTAAGTGCTTCGTTTATCGCGTTTATGTCGTTTGTGTTTGTGGTTTTATGGAGTAAGAAAGTCGTATGAATTGCTTGTCAGGCAAGAGCCTGAAAAGTGTTAGTAGTCTAAACTAAGAAAAGCAGAAAGTGTATTATCTCTTTGTAGTATACCAGCTGCTACAACATTAGTGTAGTCAATTTTATAGCTAATACCTGCAGAAAATATATCTGAGATTTTACTAGAAAGTGCAGATGTAGAGAAGATAAAGTAGTTATCTGCCTCTTCAAAAGAAGCTCTATATGAGATGTCTTGGTTAAATTTTAAGTTAGAGAGAACTTGTAACTCATAAGCAAGTTTTGCTTGGTATGAAGTATAGTTATTTATTGCATCAGCAGGTGGTGTTACATTTTGACTTTGAAGTTCATCTTGTGAATAAAGAACACTTCCCTTCAGGTCTAATTTTTGTATATCCGATTTGTAAGTTGCCCATTTCATACCAGGACCAGTATATGCCTGATAGTTGTATGATGAAAATTTATCATTTTTATACCCTATAATGTATGAAAATGAAAGAGTATCTGTAAAAAGATATGCATAGCTTAATTCAGCAAAATATTTATTTTTTGTTTCTTGGTTAGTTGTCGCGCCAAGAGAGTCTGTCGTATCAGCATTACCATATTGTGAATCAAAAATAATTTTAGCACTATTTTTCCCCCATGCTTTTTTAAATGAGCCATCGAGTTCAAAAGTTTCTGTGTTTGCATTTCCATCTGTTTTGATGTAACCGAGTTTTACATGTGTGATGATGTCTTGGTTTTGTGGGAGTTGTGCCTCAAGTGCTTTGAGTTTACTCTCTGCTGCAGATTTCTCTGCTTTTGCTGCTGTTATATCTGCTGCTAATTTTTCTTGGTCTATTTCTGCAGCTATCATAAGTGTAGAGGCAAGTGCTAAGCTAAGTGCTATTTTTGTCATATTTTTAAATCCTTTTATTTATTTTCTTGTGTATGTATATCCATTTGAGGATAAGGAATAGAGATTCCTTTTTCATCAAACATTAGTTTTACTTTTTCTATTTGCTCGAAGTAAACATCCCAATAGTCAGCTGTTTTCACCCAAGAACGGGTTGTAAAGTTTACACTGCTGTCTCCAAGTTCACTTACAGCAACAAAAGGAGCTGGATCGCTTAGTACTCTGTCATCATCGAGCATCATTTGCATAAGAGTCTCTTTTGCAAGTTTAAGATCATCGTCATAACCGATGCCAAAAACATGGTCAACACGACGGTTCTCTTTCATGGAGTAGTTGACGATATTGCCACTAACTATTTTAGAGTTTGGAACGATGATAGTACGGTTGTCAAGAGGTGCGATGATAGTTGAGAAAAGATTTACGTCTTCAACCGTACCAATCGCCCCACCAGCATCGATGAAGTCACCAACTTTAAATGGACGAAATACGATGATAAGAACTGCTGCTCCAACATTTGCAAGTGAACCCTGAAGTGCAAGACCAATAGCAAGACCAGCTGCACCAAATACGGCTAAAAATGAAGTAGTGTTAATGCCAAGAGCATTTAAAGAAGCGATTATTACCATCATAAGAAGGGAGAAAAAGATAAGACTCTCAGCAAACTCTACTAAAGTAGTGTCTATATCTGCTTTTTTCATCATCTTCTTTGTAAAAGAAGTTATTTTATTAACAGCCCATTTCCCGATTATAAATATTGCTAAAGCAGCGATTATTTTGAGTCCATACTCACTTGTATAAGTGATAGCTAAATCACTATAGTGTGTAACATCTGTTTGCATAATTAATCCTCTTTTTATCTTGGTGCAATTATAGCAAAAACTAAATATATTGCAAATATTAATCTCTTACTAATTACAGTTGATATACAATATAAAAACTATTTCTAATGCACGTGAAGCACATGAACATTGGCTTCGACGAGCCAAGCATCTTATAGAAGGATTGCCAGTAGTAGAAGAGAAGATTCCCTTAGACCCTTCTTCTTGTTAATTTGGTAGATGGTATTATTCTATCAAGCTTAAGTGGCAAAAGTTTTCACAGTTTGAAGAGTTGTTAGCAAACATTGAAGAGTATCATACAAAACTGCATGAAACTTATGTCGATATTTATAAAATTTATTTTATAGAAATAAAGCGTTCGTGGATTATGTCAAAAATCATAGATTCACCACCAGAGCCAAGTAGTGAGCAAAAGAAAAAAGCTTATATGTACTTTGACGAATTAGAGGAGATTTCAGAGCAGTTAATGAAAGAATTTGATAGTTTTGAAATGTCGTTAAGATTATTAAAAGAGGAAGAACTAAAAGCTCTTTTTTAGTTCTTCTACAAATCGTGAGAGTTGGTAATACTCATTTAAGTAAGGGGACTCAACTTTAAAAAGGAGTTGCCTGTACTTGAGGTATGTTATCCATATTTTTTTCCCTTGTTGAATCTTACCAAGTTTATGCAACTCAAAACTCACTGCTGCGTTTATAAAACCTTTAAGGAGCATTACTTCATTGTCTGTTTTGTCAAAACGCCGTGGGAACCATATCTCTTCGAGTGCTTCGTGGGCATCATAGTAGCGCTCTTCATTGAGGCATACTTTAAACTCTTGTATCTTTACTAATGTCATTGCGGGGTGTCCTCTAATAGTTGCATATTTTTTCTCCAGTACCCTCGACCACCTTTGAGTGAGATACAGTGCATAGTTGGAAACTTTTCTCTGTACTCTTCTAAGCGATTAGCTGTTGCTTTGCCACTATCACAGTAAAAGACAAACACTGAGCCATCAGCATAATTTTTTAACTCATGAGGATTATAAACAGTACTCTCCGCTTTTTCAATAGGAGAGAGTATTGTGTCTATTAAAACAACTGCAATACCCTCTTTCTCTAGGCGAAGTTTATTTTCTAAGAACTCTTTTTGAGTCCATTCATCTGGGTAATTCATAGTGTGATTATATATTAACTTGTATGTGGTTATAATTAAACAAAGAAAAGATTAGAGATTAATATGGAATTAAAATTTGTAGGCGATATGCCAGAAGTATCAGAAAATATTAAAATAATGCTAGCCTATGAGAGAGCACTTGAAGGTCTTGGAAATGAGATACATGAGGGACATATAAAAGAAATTCGTGTGCCTATGTTTAAAAACTATGGGGCTGTTCTCACTGACTTGATTGGAGTACTAGAGAGAAGAAAAGCACCGATAGACTCAGAAGTGATTATAGAGAAAACAGATGAGGGTATAGTTGGAAAACTTTTTATAACTCATACATAAAACTGTTATAATTACACATGTCTAAAAAAAATAAGAAAAACAGTAAAATAAATAAGAAAATTCGTGAGTATTTCGGTAATGATCCTTTTGATGTGGGGATAGAGC
>DQSP01000016.1 GCA_015663215.1 Sulfurimonas sp. | reverse complement strand
TCATTTTTGCCAAGTTCTGAAGAGATTGCTGAACGGCTTAGTGTATTTGACATAGAGGGTAACGGATGAGTATCTATCACTATCACCTGACCCCTAAAATTCTAAAATTGTTGAGTTGAGACAAATAATATGAATGAAAATAGGAAAAGAATAAATGTATACATGGTATAAGGGGAAGTAATTAATGACAAGAATTAAAATTCAGTGCAAGCGAGTCACTAAATGACGAGTCGTAAAATTGCAATTGCAGGTACAGGGTATGTTGGTATCTCCAACGGTATTTTACTTTCTCAACACAATGAAGTAGTGGCATTAGACATCATCCCTGAAAAAGTAGAGATGCTTAACAATAAAATCTCCCCTATTGAAGATAAAGAGATAAGTGAATATTTACAAACTAAAGATTTAAACTTTAGAGCTACTTTAGATAAGAATGAAGCTTATGAAAATGCAGATTTTGTCATTATCTCTACTCCTACAGATTATGATCCTGAAACCAATTATTTTAATACTTCTCTTGTAGAAATGGTCATCAAAGATGTATTAGACATTAATCCCTCTGCGACAATGGTCATAAAATCCACTGTACCCGTTGGCTATACAAAATCTGTCAATGAAAAGTTCCATACAAACAACATTATCTTCTCTCCAGAGTTTCTAAGAGAAGGTTCCGCACTGTACGATAACCTACACCCTTCTAGGATTATAGTGGGTGAAAAGTCTGACAGAGCGCAGACTTTTGCAAACCTTTTAGCCCAAGGTGCCATCAAAGAAAACATAGACATCTTACTGACAGACTCAACAGAAGCAGAAGCAGTAAAGCTGTTTTCTAACACTTACTTAGCTATGAGGGTGTCATACTTCAATGAGTTAGACTCTTATGCAGAGTCTCATGGTCTTAACACTAGAGACATCATAGAAGGTGTAGGTCTTGACCCACGCATTGGAAACCACTACAACAACCCTTCATTTGGTTATGGTGGTTACTGTTTACCTAAAGACACCAAGCAATTGCGTGCGAACTACAAAGATGTCCCTTCTAACATCATAGGGGCTATTGTTGACTCTAACACAACGAGAAAAGACTTCATAGCAAACAGTATCATCGCTAAAAATCCAACAATAGTTGGAATTTATAGACTTGTTATGAAGTCTGGCTCAGATAACTTCAGGGCTTCAGCCATTCAAGGTATCATGAAACGTATAAAAGCTAAGGGGATTGAAGTGGTTATTTATGAACCTGTATTTGAAGAAGATGAGTTCTTTCACTCTAGGGTTATAAAAGATCTTGATGAATTTAAAAAAGTGTCAGATGTAATCGTAGCCAATAGACTTTCAGAAAATTTAAAAGACGTGGAAGATAAAGTCTATACTCGTGATATATTTAATAGTGATAGTTAGGAGTTTATTGATATGGAAATAATTAAATTTGAAACTTTAGAAAAAAAATTAATTAAATACAATAATGATTTTGTTCTGGTCGATAAAGATGTTGCAGATGTTTATGGGGTTACTACAAAAGAGATCAATCAGGCAGTTTCAAATAATCCTGACAAGTTTCCAAATGATTATATCATTGAGCTTACAAAAAAAGAAAAAAATGAACTGGTAAAAAAATTTGACCGGTTCAATAAACTTAAACATTCTACTGTAAACCCTAAAGTTTTTACCGAAAAAGGTCTATATATGTTAGCTACCATTATTAAAAGTAAAGTAGCAACACAAACCACGTTAAAAATCATAGAGACTTTTGCGAATGTTAGACAGCTTTCACGAAATTTGAATGCTATTGACGAAGATCAGACGCAGGAAGAGCAGCAGGCTTTGGTTATGAAGTCTAATGAACTGCTGGAAAAGGTAATAGAGATAGAGCCGGTACGTGAGTTGAAAGATGATGAAACAGAAGTCATAACAAAGATAGAACTGAATCTTGGTTTTGTAAAGGCTAGTAGAGTAGTGAAAATTAAAAAAAGCAAGGAAGAGTAAAGTGAAAATTCTCGTAACAGGAACTGCAGGCTTCATAGGCTTTCATCTTGCAAAAAAATTACTTGAACGTGGTGATGAAGTTGTTGGTTTAGACAATATCAATGACTATTATGATGTAAACCTAAAATATGGTCGTTTAAAAGAGCTAGGTATAGATAGAGATAGTATTGAAGAAAAAGAGTTTGCTACATCAACAGTATATCCAAAACACAAGTTCGTTAAACTCGATCTTGCAGATCGTATAGGGATGGAAAAACTCTTCAATGAAGAGAAATTTGATGCTGTTATGCATTTGGCAGCACAAGCAGGTGTTCGTTATTCCATTGAAAACCCTCATGCATACATAGACAGTAACATTGTAGGTTTTATGAATATCTTAGAAGGTTGTCGTCATAGTGGTGTTAAAAACCTCTCTTATGCTTCTAGTTCATCTGTCTATGGGCTGAACCAATCCCAGCCTTTTAAAACTACCGATAAAACTGAGCACCAAGTAAGTCTATATGCTGCAACTAAAAAGTCCAACGAGATGATGGCGCACACATACTCTCATCTTTATGGCATTCAAACAACAGGGTTAAGATTCTTCACTGTTTATGGCCCATGGGGTAGACCAGACATGGCTCCTATGCTCTTTACTGATGCTATACTTAATGATAGAGCTATTAAAGTATTTAACAATGGTAAAATGAGTAGAGACTTCACCTACATAGATGACATTGTTGATGGTATTATCAAGGTGGTAGATAATCCAGCACAAGCCAATGAAAACTGGGATGCAAAAGATCCAGAGATCAGTTCTTCATCTGCACCATACAAAATTTATAATATTGGGAATAATGCTCCATTACCTCTCATGGAGTTTATAGAGACAATCGAAAATGCTCTTGGTAAAAAAGCAGAAAAGAACTTTATGCCTATGCAAGATGGAGATGTCGTTTCGACATATGCAGATGTTAGTGGGCTTATCAATGAATTTGATTATAAACCTGATACTGACTTGTCTGATGGCATTGGTGAATTTGTGAGCTGGTATAAGGAATTTTTTGGAGTAAAATCATAAAAACTCAAAAAATAATGCGAACAAATTTTAGTGCACTGAGCAAAAGAGATAAAATAAAATTAGTTTGTATTATGTATATTTCTGTATGGGCTACTGCCCCTGTCCTTGCATACGGAACAGGCTATAGAATATTGGCTCTGCTGGCTATTGTAGTATGGTCGGTACTTGAACTTTTTGAAAAAAGAAGTGTATTCCGTAAGCCCCCACCCTATGTATTGTTACTGTTCCTTTTTTTATTATATACGATACCTGTGAGTTATTTGGCAGATGGTATTTCGGCATTAAATCGTAACATCCAGTTTTATATTATGGTATTTTTTTGTTTGTCTACACATCCTATCAAAGGAAATCATTGGAGATACTGAAGCCAGTTGTCTATTTAAACATTATATTGTTTACGATATGGTCTATAGCAACTTATA
>DQSP01000014.1 GCA_015663215.1 Sulfurimonas sp. | reverse complement strand
TGGAATTATCAATAGAAATGAAGATTTTACTAGTATCATTAGTGTATTACGGAGTAGCACTCAAAATTTACTTGGATTTAGGTGCGAAAGTTAAGTTATTAGCTATAACGAAAAAAGAGTTTAAACTCTTTTTAGAAAGGAATCCACAAGTCAGTTCAAAAGTCATCAAAGGAATAATAAAAAAACTTGTTTAATATGGGCACCATATGCTATTATTTTAAAAATAGATATAAAGGTTAATTATGATAAAAGTTGGAATATTTGGGGCGAATGGCCGTGTTGGCAAATTACTTATAGAGAACCTTTTAGAGACTCCGGATATGAGTCTAAGTAGTGTATTTGTGAGAAACACTCTAAATTTTTCAATAGACCCTTCTGTCTTAATCTCTACAGATATAAAAATATTTTTAAATGCCTGTGATATTGTCATAGACTTTTCTTTGCCTGATGCATGTGAGTCTCTCTTAGAAGCTGCCATGATTACACCAAAACCTTTAGTGATTGGGACGACTGGTTTAAACACACACCAACTTAACCTACTTAAAGAAGCAAGTCTGAAAATGCCTATTCTTTATGCTACAAATATGAGTCTTGGTGTTGCACTTCTAAACAAGCTCGTCCTTCAAGCTTCAAGTGCCCTAGAAGGCTTTGACATAGAAATAGTAGAACATCATCACAAACACAAAAAAGATGCTCCTAGTGGTACTGCTTTGACTCTTGGTGAGCATGCTGCTCGTGGTCGTGGACTTGAGTTAGATAAAGTAAGAGTCAGTGGTCGTGATGGCAACATCGGTGAGCGAACAAAAGATGAGATAGCTGTAATGGCACTTCGCGGTGGGGATATAGTTGGTCGTCATACTGTAGGTTTTTATAATGATGGTGAATTTTTAGAACTCAATCATACAGCAACTTCAAGAAGTACTTTCTCTAAGGGTGCTATTCGTGCTGGTGGTTGGTTAGCTACTCAAGAAGCTGGTCTTTACTCTATAAGTGATTGCTTAGGTCTTCAATAGGGACAGCTCTAAATACTTTTAGCAGTTGTAGCAAGCTTAGCCCATGGAGAATTAGGCTCTGCTTCTATAGCCTTTGTAAATGCAGACTCTGCCTCTTCATCTCTCCAAAGTTTGTTTAACACTGTTCCTTTTAAATACTGTTGACGAGATCTATCACCCTTACTCAAGTCAACACTATCTAAAGACTCAATAACATCCAAAGCCTTGTTATAATCTTCTCTGTTGATATATGCTTGGTAAAGTGTAAACTCCACATAAGGACTTTGAGCATTTGAGTCAGAACTCTTTTGAATACTCATAACCTTAACACCGTACTTTATAACAATGTTATCATCTTTACGTGCTGTTCCTATACTCATAACGGATACATATCGCTCAATGTCTTTATAATCAAGACCAAACAGTTCTTCTAGTTTGACCATAGTTTTTATCATTTCATCTTTTTTCTCTAATCTATCATACGTATCAAAAAGATATCTATATACTTCATTATAGTCTGAGTTTTTATCATCTTCTATAAGAGTTATCAAGTCTTTACTAGCCCCGACAACATCACTATAGTTTCCCGTTGAGAAGTCCACTTTTACATATCTAAATAACCATTTTTTTCGATGGTCAAGATTTTCACTTTTAAAATTTTTGAGTGCTATACTTTTAGCTAAAACATAATCTCCACCATGCATTGCACACTCATAAATACCATCATCCCACTCATTTGAAAGTGTAATGTTATACTCATTTGACATCACAAGAACTCTGTTACATTCTTTGGCTTCTAAAGAGTTTTTCATCACGCCAATAGCAGCATTTTGAATTATCTCAGGAATATCTTTATACTTTTCATTATCTAGGTTTAAGAGTGAATCCTGCATCTTTAGTGCGTCTGAAAACATCTTTTCTTTGAGTAACAGTTTAGCTTTTTCATAGATAGCACGATTACCAATAGTGTCATTTGCATATGTGTCCATTAACTTATCATATTCAGCTAGTCTATGTGTTGTATTTGTATCAACAACTTCAAAAAAGAGTTCATCCTTGGCAATATCCACAGGGTTTATAAACTCACCATCAGGAAAAGCTTTAATATATCTGTTTATCGCGATAAGAGCTTCTTGTTTATTTTTAGTTTTTGCAAGCCAGAGTGCTTTTTGACTCAGAAGAACTTCATATTCATCATATGTATAATCTATCTCATCTAAAAGAGCCCCAGCTATTTTAGATGCAGTTTCATAATACTCTTCATCTGCAAAATTATTCATCATTATTTTAGATTCACGTTCTTTTTCTTGAAAATAAGAAGGTTTTGCATCTATTATTTTATCTATATACTTTGCTGAATCTTTTAAAGATGTCTCTTGCTTTAGTTTAGCTATTCTAAATGCTGCTGTTGCTGCTACATCTAAATCTTTAGTACGATACAGTGCTTTTTTGTAAAAGCTAAAAGCCGGTTTCATACCTCCACCAACAGCGAGCATATCTCCTTTATAAATATAGCCCCATTCAGTAAATACTGTATTTTCATGTTCGCTAAATAGTCTATCAAAAAAATAGTCTGCATCCGCACTCATACCAATTTGAGCATATGCTTCTGCTGTGTATGACAAGACCTCAGGAATATTTTCATTTGCAGAATATTCTCTTAGATACACTTTAGCATTACTTATAACATTGTCATAATCTTTAAGTTTTTGAAATAGCTTTATTTTATAGTAAATAAGCTCCGCTTTAAAGAGGGTGTTTGGGTACTCTTTTAAAACATCATCAACAACACCCATACAGAGTTCATACTTTTTTTCTTTATAGTAACGCTTCACTTTGAGGTAATCTTTTACATCCCCCACTTTTTGTATATGAACAGGATTACCTTTTATATCTAAACTACCAACATAGGGAAGTTTATCATTGTCCATAAAAAATGGTAGATTTAGACTTATGTCAGGTCTTTTTTTATTTTGTATCAATGGTAACTTATCTTTATATCCGATAATACTCCATCTATTACTAAGAGTAACATCAGCACTATAAACACTCTCTTCACTACTGAGATCAAAAATATCTGCAATGAGTTTTAGCTTATAAATTGGTTTTATGCTTATAAAAAAAGTGTCTTTTTGAATAAAAGTATGCACTCTAAAAAATTCATTTTGTAATGTTTTTATCTTACTTGATGGTTTTTTTGAAAATGCACAAATAACTTCTTCAGTAATCATGAAGTCATCTTTAATTTTTTGACAAATGAATTTTTTATTATCAATTATTTTGAGAATTGAGTAAGGGGAAAAGTTGTCTTTTGCACTATCCATAGAGATATCAAGTGCAAAAGAGTTGATACACAAAAGAGTTAAGAGTATAGTTTTGAACAAATGCTCTGCTCCTTGAGTTTTGGATTACGATTTAATAACCGCTGTTATATACAAATGCAGTCACAAATTCAAGTAATGAATCTAGTGCTACAAAAGCAAATATAGTACCTATAATAGCAAAACCAATGATAGTTTTAAGCGCTGTAGTCGCATTAGCAACATATAGCTGACCATTATTATCTACATTTGATTCAATTGGCTCTTTCATAAACATAAAAACGATAAGTTTGATGTAGTAGTAACCTGCTATTGCAGAGTTAAGTGCCATAATTAAAGCCAGTACTGTGTACCCACCTGTAACAGCAGAACTAATCATATAAATCTTACCCCAAAAGAGAGCAAATGGAGGAAGACCTGCAAGGCTTAACATAAATAGACCCATAACAATCGCTGCCATTGGAGATGTTTTTATCATACCTGAGAACTTCTCAAAACTATGGTCAGTTTTTTGGTATCCTGGAAGTTCTTTTTGACGAGAAATCCAAAGCATCGAAAAAGCTCCAAGGTTAGTAAAACTAAACAAAATCCAGTAAAGAAACAGAGCTGAATTGGACTGTGTTGTTCCTATAAGAATCGCAGCCATAACAAAACCTGCATGAGAGATTGAAGAGTATGCAAGCATACGTTTTACATCTGACTGAACTAATGCCCAGATATTTGCAGCAGTCATAGTTATAACAACCATTGCATATAAAACTACTTCTAACCAAACAATATTTGCATGAATTAAAAACTCAAAAAGTCTCATAGCTACAACAAACGCAGCAATTTTTGGAACAATAGACATATAACCTGCCATCGCAGCAGAAGAACCTTCATAAACATCTGGTGTCCAAGTATGAAAAGGAACCACAGAGAGTTTAAATCCAAATGATGCTAGCATCATAACAACTGCTATAAGCACAAAACCTATATCAGTATAATTATTTGCTTGTAAAACTGCAGCTATTTGGTTAATCTCGATTGAACCTGTAAGTGCATAAAACACCATTGAACCAAATGAGTAAAAACCAGCAGCTAATGCACCCATTGTGAAGTACTTTATAGCCGCTTCAAATGATTTGTCACGGTTATGCATAGCAATGAGAGTATAAAGAGCTAATGAAGCTGTCTCTAAACCTACAAAAATAAGAATCAAGTTATCTGTTGCAACCATAAACTGGAAACCAGAAATCATAAACAAAAATAAAGCAAAGAACTCAGGGTAAGAGAACTCATGAAAACGCTTGCTTGTAAGTGCTAAGGGAATAAAAAGCATAGATGTAAGAACAATGATAAATTGAGAGATAATCGCCAAACCATCTATAAGCATAACATCAAATACACCAAGCATAATACCATCTTTACTAAACGCACCAGCAGACTCTAAAAGAGTACCAAAATCTAGTGCAAGAAAGAGGATAGCTAGTACAACATAAAGTGACTTATCAAGTCCACCTTTAATGATGTCTATCACTAAAATAAGTAAAGCACCAATAACTGGAATCAGCATTGGAGCGAGTGTAATAAGGTTTAAAGACTCTAAAGAAACATTTATAGGACTTAACATTAGTGTGCCTCCTTAGCTGTAGTTTTAGAGATAACAACACCTGATACATTAGGTATTCTCATTTTTGCTTCGTGTGAAGTCGCTTTGTTGTGCATTAGTTGTACAACTGCTTCTACTGAGTTATTTATCGGACCTAAAACTGGTTTAGGATAAATACCTAACCATACCGTAATAATAGATAAAGGTATAAGTGCTAAAAGCTCGCGTTTACTTACATCTGGAAGATTTTTATTTGCTTCATTTGTAAGTTCACCAAAAAATAACTTTTTAAATGCAGTCAGCATGTAAATTGCACCAACAACAATAGCAATTCCAGCTAAAAGAGTTAAGATGTGAGACTGTTGATAAAAACCAAGGAGTGAAAGAAATTCACCTACGAAGTTGATCGTAAGAGGCATACCAACTGAAGCCATTAACATTAGACCAAAGATAGTCGCATATCTTGGCATAACATGCGCAAGACCACCAAACTCACTCATAAGTTTTGTATGACGTCTGTCATAGATAACACCTACAAGTAAAAAGAGAGCTCCTGAAACAACACCGTGTGCAATCATTAAAAAGATACTTCCAGAGATACCTTCAACATTTAAAGCAAATGTACCAAGAATGATAACACCCATATGTGATACAGATGAGTAAGCAACAACTTGTTTAATATCTTTTTGTGCATATGCAACCATCGCCGTGTAGATAATCATGATAATTGCAAGAACTGCTATTGGATACATAAAAAATACTGAGGCATCAGGAAATAGTGGCAGTGAAAAACGGATAAATGCATATGTACCCATTTTAAGTAAAACTGCCGCTAGTATAACCGAACCGATAGTTGGTGCTTGTCCGTGTGCATATGGTAACCATGTATGAAATGGAAACATAGGAACTTTGATAGCAAAACCAATAAAGAATGCTGCAAATAACCATAACTGAAACGATTCAGGAAGGATAAGTCTATACCAATCAAGAATAGCAAATGACCACACACCCGTTGCTTGGTAAAAGAAGTAAGCCATAAATAGCATACCAACAAGCATAACAAGAGAACCTGTAAAAGTGTAAAGGAAAAACTTAACAGATGCATAAATACGTAAAGGACCACCCCATGCACCAATAAGATAAAGCATCGGTACAAGTGAAAGTTCCCAAAATACATAAAATATAATCGCATCAAGAGCAGCAAAAACACCAATCATTGTCATCTGTAAAAACAGAAGTGTAATAATCATGTTTTTAATATTATGTGTAGGTGATAATGAAGCTATACCTATCATAGTAAAAAATGAAGCCATAATGATAATGAAAAGTGAAATTCCATCAACACCTAAGATATAGTTAATTCCAAATGAAGGAACTAGAGCCATATGCTCCATAAACTGCATACCAGATACATTGTTATCAAATGAGAACCATAACCATAAAGAGAGTGCGAACTCAATCGTTGCAACAGCAGTACCGTAAGCTCTCATGCTCTCTTTGTTTATCATAAATCCCATAACTCCTGCGAATGCTGGGAAGAAAATTAAAATACTTAAAATATGATCTAACATATACTAAACTCCTAAACCTGATAAGATATTAGCTATCTCACCAGAATATCTAGCTGCTAGTCCAAAAACTACCGCTAATGATAGTAATGCAACTGTACCTGCAACCATCCATTTTAACATTGTAGAAAGATTTCCACTCTGCATGTGTCTTGTGTTTACACCTGTGCTATAGAAGATATTTGCTATACCATCAACACTTGCATCAACAATTTTTTTATCTACTTGTTCCCAAAGAACAGTTGAGAGTTCTTTGTATGGTTTTACTAAATACTCTTCGTAAGCATATGGAATATAATACTGATTAATCAGTAGTTTATACATAAAACTATTTTCCGTTTTAGATGTTCCATCAGGAATTTTAATACTACTGCTCATATACTTTTTATATGCAAAGAAGATTGATAATAGAACAAAAGCTTGTGTACCAATAGTCATAATCCAGTAAGTAGTATGAGAATGAATATGATACTCAGTAGCTGGAAGTAACTCTGTAACCATCTCAAAGAAAGGCATTTTCATAGTAAAACCAGCGATAATAGCTAAAATAAGCAGTGGACTCATCGCAATAAGCATAAACTTATATGCTTCATGTGGATGGTGACCAAGTGCTGTATGTCTATCTTCACCATGGAAAATAAGTGCAATAATTCTAAATGAATAAAATGCAGTTAAACCAGCAGTAAGTAAAAGTACTGAGTAAATTATAAAATGATGATCAACAAATGCAACTTCTAAGATTAAATCTTTTGAGAAGAAACCTGCAAGAGGAAAGATACCAGCAAGAGCCACTGATGCTAATGTCATCATAATCATCGTGCCCTTCATAGTCTTACCAAGTCCACCCATCTTAAATGGATCAAGTTCATCGTGCATTGCATGCATAACATTACCTGCACCAAGGAAAAGAAGTGCTTTAAAGAATGCATGAGCCATAAGGTGAAAGAGTGCAACCCAGTAAGCCCCAAGTCCAGCAGCAGCAAACATATAACCTAACTGAGAAAGTG
>DQSP01000179.1 GCA_015663215.1 Sulfurimonas sp. | reverse complement strand
ATCTTAGGAATTTTCGGTTCATTATTCGCTTTTTGGGGTGTTACTGTACTTAAAAAGAAACTTGGTTACGATGACTCTTTAGATGCTTTTGGTATTCACTTCTTAGCTGGTTTATTTGGTTCTCTTGCAACTGCATTATTAGCTGTAAAAGATAATGATTTACTATGGGACGGACCACTAAAAGAGTCTGGCGATAGAATGGGTCAATTCATGGTTCAGCTTGAATCAGTTGTTATTGTTGGTCTTGTCACATTAATCGGTACAGTTGTTGTTTACTACATCGCCACTGCACTTACTGGTGGGTCACGTGTTGATGAAGAGCAAGAGTCTATGGGTCTTGATGAATCAGTTCATGGTGAAAAATACACTAACTCTTAATAGAGTTAGGATATAATAAAAAAATAATAAGGATTATAAATGAAAAAAATTGAAGCTATTATTAAACCCTTCAAATTAGAAGATGTAAAAGATGCTCTTGCTGAAATAGGTGTCACAGGTATGACAGTGACTGAAGTAAAAGGTTACGGTGCTCAAAAAGGTCACTCTGAACTATATCGTGGTGCAGAATATGTTGTAGACTTCTTACCAAAAATCAAAATGGAAATGGTTGTTTCTGATGATATGGTAGAAAAAACTACAAGTACTATTGTTGAAGTTGCTCGTACGGGTAAAATTGGTGATGGTAAAATTTTCGTTAGCGATATTGATAAAATTATTCGTATCCGTACTGGCGAAGAAGATAGCGAAGCTATCTAACTCTAAGCTTTTTTATGAAACATACACATTTTGTGTGTGTTTCTCTTTTAAAATACTCCACATTTAATTATTCCCGTATATTTATTTTGCTAAACTGCCTTTAAATTTTTCAAAATAAAGGTTTTATATGTCAGAAGCTGACTTCAAATACATAATAGATACTTTCTTCACACTTTTTTCAATGGTACTTATCATCTTTATGGTTCCTGGTTTTGCTATGCTCGAAGCGGGTCTTGTCCGAACAAAAAATGTTTCCTCAGTCCTTACAGTAAATACAATGATTTATGCACTTGCTTCAATGGCATTTCTTTTAGTAGGCTATTCACTTGCTTTTGGCTCATGGGAAAACTCTTCTATGAGTATATGGGCTGCGTTTATGTTTCAGATGGCGTTTGTAGGTAAAACGATAAACATTATGAGTGGTGGAGTAAGTGAACGTGTAAAAATAATCCCTTTAGCAATATTTACTGTCATCATGGGAGGTCTAATTTATCCTTCAATTGTAAATATCTCTTGGGGAGCTGACTTTTTAGCAGGAACACTCCTAGATATAAATATGTACGACTTAGCTGGTTCTACTGTTATTCACTCCACTGGTGGGTGGGCACTTTTAGCAGCCATTATGATTGTTGGAGCTCGTAAAGGTCGCTATAAAGATGGTAAGATAAAAGTTATACCTGCTTCAAATATCCCTCTTGTTGTTCTTGGAGCACTTCTTCTATGGATAGGTTGGTTTGGTTTTAATGGTGGAAGTGTTGGAAGTATTTCAAGTGTAGAAAATGCAGATCTAGTTGCTAAAACAATTATGAATACGAATACAGCGGGACTTTCAGGGGCTATAGTAGCAGGGTTTATTATGTATGCCCGTTATAAACTATTTGATATTACAATGGTTCTAAACGGAGCATTAGGGGGACTTGTAGCAGTAACTGCAGGACCTGACTTATACGATATGTATACACCAATACTTATCGGTTTCATAGGTGGGACTTTAGTTGTTTTTGCGGTACCACTTTTTGACAAGTTAAAGTTAGATGACCCTGTTGGGGCACTCTCTGTACACTTAGTAAATGGTATTTGGGGAACACTCGCAGTAGGAATTTTTGTAGATAGTATTTCTATAGTAGAGCAGATCAAAGGTATAGTTGTAGTTGCAGTTTTTGCATTTGTGAGTTCATACATTGTACTTTTTATCATCAATAAACTTATTCCTTTTAGAGCAGATGATGATGTCCAACAAGAAGGGCTTGATGTAAATGAAGTTGGTGTTGAAGCTTATCCAGAATTTAGGCGATCAGTCTAGTCAAATTTAACACTTTTGTAACAGATATTTTGATAATATCTGTTTATGAAACGCCACTCTAACTCTTTTATTTTTTCTATCTTTATTCATATTGCTATTTTTATGGGTATATTTCTTTCATATAAACAAGTCATGGCAGGCTTACATGTAGAAAAAAAAGCCCCTTTATTATGTATTAAGCTTTCAAGTGTTTCCCCTCAACCAGTGCATAAACAAGAAAAAAAACCCATAAAAAAGAAAGTTAAAAAGACAAAAGTCAAAAAATTAAAAACAAAGAAAATAGATTGCACTAAAGAAGTTGCAGTAGCAAATATTATTATTAGGGATGAAGTAGTTATCTTAAAAGAGGAACCTCTAGTTGAGAAAAATCTTAGTGAAAACAAGATAAAAACTGATGAAAAGAAAATTGAAGAACTAGAATCAAAACCTGTTAAAGTTGTAAAAGCTCAAATCGCTCCTGAAAAAGAGTATATAGATGATAATATTGCAAAGATAGTAGCATTACTCCAAGAAAACTTGCACTATCCACGACGAGCTAGGAAAAGGGGTATTCAAGGAGAAGTATTAGTTCGCTTTACTCTTTCTGTCGAGGCTCATATATCTGAGATTAAAGTCCTCTCCTCAAATAGTGAGATTTTAAGTAGGGGAGCAGTGCAAACTATAAAAAATATAGATAACAAACTTCCAAAACCAAAACAAAATATTACATTTAATGTTCCCATCGCATATACATTAAACTATAATTAAAAGTAATTATACAAAAGTACCATTTTATAAGTTTTTATGATACAATATTCTTGATAGAAAATTTAATATCGAAGGATTTATTATGGGTATGTTACTTATTTCACTGGCCTCAGCTTTAGTTTTTGGCTTAGTTGTATTTTTTATATGTGAAGAGAAGTCATTAACGAATGCAAACTTCTCAGATATGAAAGGTCTTTTTACGGAAGAGTTAAAGCTTTCGGAATGTATTGGAGAATTTCATACTATTCGTTATATGTTTGCCTATGTTGTTGTTCTTTTCTTTTTTGACTTGATTATTGCACAGATGGTATTTATACCAAATGGGTTTGGAATGGCAGAAATCATGGCCTATGTATTTATGCCATCTTTAGTAGGATCTTGGCTTATTTTATTGATTAAGTGGACATATCAGCCTGTAATTAAAGTTATTTCATCATTTATGTATGGTGCAGGCTATATTGGTGCAGCTGTATTTGCATTTGCTTTTACATATATTACATCAGTAGCAGCATAAAAATTTTTAACAGATATTTTTATAAATATCTGTTAAAAGCTAATTAGACTTTTTTTTCTCCACAAACATATGACAAGCCACTCCACTACTTTGAAAAACAACCATAGATGGGATAATCTGTGATTTAAAACCATATGACCTACATCCATGAGGTTTGTGTGGCTCCCATGTTACAAAATAGTATTTACATCTTCTACAATTGATTCTTTTCACATACCGACCTTTTTAAGTGTAAAATATTAGCATATTAGATACAATTATCAAATAAAATTTTAACAAAGAGAGCCTTATGGACAAGATATTACTAATGTTTCAACTACAAAATCAACTTAACTGTGCAACTAATGGCGATGACTGGACTAAAGGTGTAACAAAAAATGGAAAAATTATCAACTGGAGACGCTGTATCTACATGGAATGTGCTGAGATGGTAGATAGTTTTTCATGGAAACACTGGAAAGCTATAGATGCTCAGCCTGATTGGGATAATCATCAGATAGAAGTTATTGATGTTTGGCACTTTATCATGAGTTTAGCTATTGAGAACTATAGCCAAACACTTAGAGGTGGTGTTGATGATGTGGCTATCAGTGTATCTGAACTAGAGTCGTTTTCTAAGATAGACATACAAGAGGAAAATTTTGCTACTCAAGATGATGTAATAGCAAAGGTTGAAAACCTTATTCGTCTCTCTATCTCAGAAGATGATTTGGAGTTAGAGCAGTTGATCTGTGAGTTTTTTGACCTTGTAGTTATGAGTGGTCTTAACTT
>DQSP01000018.1 GCA_015663215.1 Sulfurimonas sp. | reverse complement strand
TACATCTTCTTGAATTAGCTACGGCTAGTTCTACGAAAATGTGCCTATAACTAGAACTCTCTTGTAGTCGCTAAAGTTGGTGTTATTTTTAACTAAGGACTTAATAGACTTTTTTAAAGTCTAATCATTTTAGAGTAGTTTTCCAGCCATATACCCACTAGAGAAACTCCATTGCAGATTATATCCACCACATGGACCATCAAGATTCATAACCTCTCCACAAAAGTATAAGCCATTGACAAGCTTACTTTGCATAGTTTTAGGGTTTATCTCTTTGAGGCTAATACCTCCTCGTGTTATCATCGCAAGGCGAAAACCATCATGTCCATTTACTGTTAGAGGTGTCCATGCAAGTAGTGAGATGAGTTTTGCACGAGATTTTCCTGACTGTTTTGTGAGAGTCTTTTGCTCTTCGCACTTTGCCATTTTACAAAGTTCTTTACTTAATGCCTCGGGGAGTAGGGTGCTTACTAGTTCTACTACTGTTGCAGCTGTATTTTGCAATGCTTTATCTTTTAGATACTGAGTTATTTTCTCTTCATTTTTCCCTTTTGTAAGGTTTAGAAGTAGTGGGACTTCCCCATACTTTTTAAGCAGTGGCGTTACCTCTCTTGCAAAATCAAGAACAACAGGTCCTCGTATACCAGTTTTAGTAAAAATCAAATCACCTTTTGCCCTGAGCTTTTTATGCTTTTTCAGGTCAACTCGAAGTTCCACTTTTGCTATAGTATCTGCTCGACACTCACCCACCCAAGTCTCTTTAGTTTTTAGTGGCATCATAGCAGGACTCAGTTCTGTTACCTTATGCCCTAACTCTCCAGCAAGGTTATAACCATCACCCTCAGCACCAAGAACAGGGTAGCCAAGTCCACCCGTTGCAACTATGACATTTGAGGTATAAAAGGTGTTGTCCTGCGTTTTAACACCATCTATGGACTGACCAATGAGTAGTAGTCTTTGGACTCTTTGGCTGACGAGCACTTTGACACCGACTCTGTCCATCTCTTTTTGGAGTCCTGCAATTATGGTAGCTGAAGAGTGTGAAGTAGGGAAAATACGAAAACCATCAGGGGCATGAGTCTCAATTCCTATCTCATCCATAAACTTCACTAGCTCTTTGTTGTCAAAGTCTGCTAGAGCATCTTGCATAAAACGACCATCCCGACCAAATCGAGCCATAAAGTCTTCATTTGATAGGGTGTTTGTGAGATTGCAGCGACCACCACCGGTAGCTTTTAGTTTAGATGAGATGTTTGCAAGTTTTTCTAAAAGTAAAACATTTTTGCCTTCTCTTGCGGCAACGATTGCTGCAATAATCCCAGCAGCACCACTACCAATAACGATAAGGTCATGTTTTTCTTTATTCATAAGTATATTTTACTATAATTTGTACAATGAAAACATATTATGGTGATAGAGAAAAATGTTATGAGTGTTTTAGACCCAAAAGTTCATGTATGTGTGAGCATTTTGAACATATACAAACGCAGACGAAGTTTGTTGTACTGATGCACCCAAAAGAGTTTAAAAAAGTCAAAAACAATACAGGACATTTTACACATAAAAGTCTTACTAACTCTGAGCTTTTTATAGGTATAGACTTTTCTAATCATAAACAGATAAATGAGATTATAGCCTCACATGATAGTTATATACTTTTTCCCTCATCAAACGCAGTAAACTTAACACAAACACAACCACAAAAAAGTACGAAACCTTTGGCAATTTTTCTCATAGACTCAACATGGAGCTGTACAAAAAAGATGTTTACTTTAAGCTCTAACCTTAACACTTTAAAACATATGAGTTTTACTACGACTAAAACTTCAGCTTATGAGATAAAAACACAACCAGACGAAGCATATCTTTCTACGATAGAATCAACCTTAGTAGTTTTAGAGTTGCTAGAAAAACATAATATAGAGAATATAAAAAAAGAAGAACTAAATGGTTTTTTACGACCATTTTTTAAGATGATAGAGTATCAAAAAGAGCTAATATCAAATCCAAAGAGTCATGCTGTGCGTTTTAAGCGACACTCTAAAGTCAGTCATAAGGATGAAATGCTAAAATGATTCTTATGAAAATGTATTTTATAGTATTTGTAATCTTGTTGTCTGTTTTAGGATGTGCTAGTGCAAAAAAAGAAGCCAAACCCCAAGCTGTTTTACCCATAAAAAAGAGTCTAAAGATAGAACCAGTAGTTGAGACGTCCACTTTAAATAAAGAGAACTTAATAAAAGAAGATGCACAGACTAAAGTGTTTCAAAACTGCTTCAAAACTGGCAGTATAAATTTAGAAAAAAAATGTCAAGTAAAGATAGATAAATTTTTAAAAGCAACATCACTTAAATATAAAAGAAGTATTTATATTGATGTGCATACAGATAAAGGTGGGTCGAACAAAAAAAACCTCTTAATCTCAAACAAAAGAGCCAAAAATATTGCAGGATCACTCTACTATAAAGAGTATAAAAATTCTAAAGTTTATTATCAAGGTTTTGGAGAGTCAAAGCTAATATATAATGATGAGACACCAGAATCGAATATTCAAAATAGAAGAGTAGTTGTGAAGCTTCGTAGTAAAAACTCTAAAGTTAATAATAAAAACTATAGAATTTTTGTAAAACAAAGTACGAGTAAACATCTACATAAGAAGAAAACACCAAGAAAGAAAACTAAGAAAAAAGATAAACTTAGTATTGTAAAGTATACAGGTCAAGCCGATATTGGTTGGATATATTTTGGGAAGTATGATTTAGCAAAGAAGTTAACTATTAGCTGTAGAGATGATAAACCCCGTAAAGAGAAACACAAAGCGATAAGTAAAGGCAAAAAAAGGAGTTTCTGTCTACTTTTTATAACAGAAAAATAAATGGATCATATAGTGGAGGTGAGATTGAAGTTTCACCTATATATCTATGAAAATGGAAAACTTCCTGTAAGTAATCCTATCCTTACTCTTAAACAAAAAAATAAAGAAGTTGTTCGTTTTCAAACTACGATAAATACATACAGAGGAAAACAAGGGATTTTATATAGAATCTTTGTAAATGGTAAAAAGCAAGTCTCATGTGTAGACCTTGTCATATCATATAAAGATGATAAAGTCTCTTATGGCCGTATCTACACTAAAGACAAGAAAGAGTTTAAGCTTATTAACTTGAAATAATCTCTACTTGTTAAACATAATAGAGCCAAGTCTAACCATGTTAGATCCACACTCTATAGCTAGCTCAAAATCTCCACTCATACCCATAGAACAGATTGTCGCGTTTGGAAGCTCTTTGTAGATATCATATGTTGTCTCAAAGCTTTTTTTGATAATTGTTGTATCTTCAGAGTGTGCACCGATACTCATAACACCTCTGAGTTTTATGTTAGGACATTTTTCTATGATATTTAAGTAGGCTTTTTTTGCATCTTCGGGCATAAATCCATGTTTAGACTCTTCTTTAGCTGAGTTTATCTGCATCAAACAATCAAGAGTCATATCTTTAGCTTCTAGCTTTTTTTGAAGCTCTTGTGCTAAGTCTAAAGAGTCTAGTGCTTGAAAAAGAGTAGGGTCTATATCGAGTAAATTATTTATCTTGTTTTTTTGTAAGTTACCTATAAAGTGCCATTCTAGTGGAAACTCATCAAGTTCTTGAGATTTCGCTTTTAAGTCTTGCACCTTATTCTCACCAAAAGCACGTTGGCCTATAGTGTAAAGCGACTCTATATCTTTACTTGTAGAGTATTTACTTACTGCTACTATTTTTACTATGTGGTGACCGCTTACACGAAGACGTGCAGTCTCAACACGGCGTATTACATTGTCTATATATAATTTATGCTCTATTTTTGTCATTTATTATCCTACTAGTCTATTTATATCGTTAAAAAGTCCAAGTCCCATAAGGCCCAAAAGTAGTACCCATCCAGCTATAGTGAACTTTATCATCACTGCTTCACTCGCTTCTCTTCTAAAGATAAGCTCATAAAGATTAAACATGATATGCCCACCATCAAGAGCAGGAATAGGGAGAAGGTTGAGTACTCCAAGGTTTACAGAGATAAGTGCTGCGAAGAAGAGCACACTCATCCAACCAGCATCAGTCGCATCGGAAGTGAGTTTTACTATGCTTATAACACCCCCTAACTCTTTTGCGGGAACATCACCAGTT
>DQSP01000250.1 GCA_015663215.1 Sulfurimonas sp. | reverse complement strand
TGGATTTTTGAGTAAAATTTCTGTAGTACTCATCATCGACTTGATGATGGACTCAACAAGTCGTGAGTTAAAGTCACTATGGTAAGTAGCAGTAAAATACACTTCTATTACGTGAGCTATAGCATCTACTGCTGAGTATGCGAGATAATCTTTAGTGACTGTGGACATAAGTTGAGGATTTATGACTGAAACTACAGGGTTGACTAAAATCGAGCCTATGGAGAACTTTTCTTTAGTCTCATCGTGAGTGATAACAGAGTTTCCGTTCATCTCACTCGCAGTGGCTGCAAGAGTCATCACTGTAAAAACAGGAAGTGCTTTTTTTATGACTGCTTTATTTGAAAAAAAGTCCCATACATCGCCCTCGTAAGGTACTCCAGCAGCGATGGCTTTTATGGTGTCGGCAACAGAACCCCCACCAACTCCAAGAATTGCTTGGACTTCTGTTTTTCTTGCAAGTGTAATACCATCTTTGACACGAGATAAAAGAGGGTTACTGATTACTTTATCTAACTCTTCATAAGCTACACCATATTTTTTTAAAGAGCTTATAGTTTCATCATACAAACCACTTTTTTTGATGCTCTCCATACCGTAAACAAAAAGTACCTTGGTTATTCCAGCATCTTTTATGTATCGTCCAATCTCATTCTCTTTTCCTCTACCAAATTCTATTTTTGTAGGGTTATAGTATGTAAAGTCTTTCATCGTTAAGTCCTCTTGTTTTAATTGGTGCATTGTACCTAAGTATAAAAAATCAAGCACACTTAAATTAAAAGAAGATATAATGTTTCAAAATAATATAAGGAAATTTTTATGCCATTACTAGACTCTTTTACTGTTGACCACACTATCATGCCTGCCCCTGCCGTTCGCCGTGCAAAGGGGATGAAAACACCATCTGGAGATGACATTACTGTTTATGACCTGCGTTTTTATGTACCAAATGAAGGAAAAATGGATGGTCGTGGTATTCATACACTAGAGCACCTTTTTGCTGGATTTATGAGAAATCATTTAAACTCTAAAAAAGTAGAGATTATTGACCTCTCTCCTATGGGTTGCCGTACTGGTTTTTATATGTCAGTTTTAGGGAAACCTGATGAGAAAAAAGTAGCAAAAGCTTGGAAAAAAGCTATGGAGGATGTACTTGAAGTAAAAAGTGAAGCAGATATTCCTGAACTTAATTTATACCAATGTGGCACATATAAAATGCACTCACTTAAAAATGCTAAAAAAATAGCAAAAGATATTTTAAGTGAAAAAATTGGTGTAATGGACAATAAAAAACTACAACTTAGTAAGAAAAAACTCAAAGAAATAAATGGCTAATTATACAGAGGTTTTAAGTGAAGATGGTTCTTATACTGCCTACTCAAACGAGTACGGCGAACACTATCACTCCACAAAAGATGGAGCACTTAAAGAGTCTTTGGTCAAACATGTTATTCCCGCGTTTAGAGTAGTCCAAACGCGAGATGTGCATATTTTAGATATTTGTTACGGCTTAGGTTTTAATACTTTAGCAACTCTTCTTTACTACAAAGAACACTCCCCACACACTAAACTTCATATCTACTCCCCTGAATTAGATGAAACTTTAGTAGCCTCTTTAGAGAATTTTACATATCCAAGTGAATTTAAAGATTTTAAAGAGATTATTATTGCACTCAGTCGAGATGGTGTTTATGAAGATGATAGCATTTATATAGAGATTTTTTTAGGAGATGCAAGGGAGTATGTCCGAAGATTTGAGAATAAATTTGACATTGTGTATCAAGATGCTTTTTCTCCTAGTGCTAACCCAGCTTTATGGACAAAAGAGTATTTTGCCGATATAAAAAAGGCTATGAAAAAGAGTGGAGTTTTGACTACATACTCCATAGCACTTAAAACAAGAATTGCCTTATATGAGAATGGATTTAAAGTTTATCTCAATGAAGGCAAAGAGTTTCGTGGGGCTACTCTCGCCGCGTTTGAAAAATTAGAAAAATTTGAGCTTGTTGATGTAGCACATAAAATGTCATGTAATCCTGATGTTATTTCTTTGAGGGATGAAAAGGAAGAATAGAATTTTCATTAGTCGTTAATAACACTTAAAAACTCTTCTCCAAACTGCTCAAATTTTTTCTCACCTATACCGTTGACTTCAAGCATACTTATCTTATCGCTTGGCTTATCATTTGCTAAATGTTTGAGTGTTTTGTCACTAAAAATGATGTAGGCAGGCACCCCCATCTCAGAAGCAAGTTCACTGCGTTTAGAGCGAAGTAGCTCAAATAGTTCTTCATCATAGTCGAACTCTTTTGCTTGTTTGACTTTTTTCTCTTTGATATTTATGACTAAACGCGAAGATTTAATGTCTACAAGTTTGTTTGATTTTAATATCTCGATAGCATCTGATGTGAGTTTTAAAACACTAAAATCACCGAGTATAATTATTTTAAGTTCTATTAAGCGCTCAACTATGACAAACCACTCTTTTTTGCTCAATGCCAAACCTATACCATACATGGAGAGCTTATCTGCTCCATTAGCCAAAAGCTTTTGCTCGGAAGAACCACGAAGTATATCTATGACATAGTTCTTCCCAAAGCCTTGATCTGTTTTATAAATGGCAGAAAGAATCATCTGTGCTTCTTTAGTGATGTCTTGGCGTTTGTCATCACTACTTAAACAGTTGTCACATCTATCTTTGCACGGGTCTAGGGTATCATCAAAGTACTCTGCTAGTTGTTGATGAAAACAGAGCTCAGATGTTGAGTATTTATAAATCTGGTCTATTTTTGTCTCTAAGTGGGCTTTATACTCTTCATTTTGTATGTCACTTAAAAAGCGCTTATGAA
This sequence comes from Sulfurimonas sp., assembly GCA_015663215.1. Lineage (GTDB taxonomy): Bacteria > Campylobacterota > Campylobacteria > Campylobacterales > Sulfurimonadaceae > Sulfurimonas. The sequence continues at coordinate 6,337 of DQSP01000250.1, read as the reverse complement.
GCACAATATCACCTGCATTAAAAAGTAGAAGTACTTCGCTGTCATCCCCATCACGACCCGCACGGCCTATTTCTTGGTAGTAGTTCTCTTGGGATTTTGGCAAACTCATATGCACTACAAATCGTATATCACTTTTATCTATTCCCATACCAAACGCGATGGTAGCGACCATGATGTCTACTTTATCGTTTACAAAGATTTTAAAATTTTGCTCCCTTACATGTTGAGGAAGTCCTGCATGATATGGGAGGGATTTATAACCACTTTGGTTGAGAAAACTTGAGAGTTCTTCTGTTTTTTTACGACTACTTACATAGATGATGCCTGACTCGTCTTTGTGGCGAAGTAGAAAGTTTTTAAGTTGTGCTTGACCATTAGAAATACGGCGCTCAGCAGAGATAAATATATTTTCTCTAAAGACTCTACCTTTAAGAACTACAGGCTCAGTCACTTGAAGTTCACGAAGTATATCATTGGTTACATTATCAGTACTTGTTGCAGTAAACGCGGCTATACTTGTGTGAGGAAAGTTTGCTTTTAAATTCCCAAGAGAACGATAATCATCCCGAAACTCATGTCCCCATTGTGAGATACAGTGTGCCTCATCGATGACAAAAAAGTTAATGTTTAAGTTATGTAAAAAATCAAGTGTACGACCATTATTTAAACGCTCAGGAGAAAGATAAAGAAACTTCAAGTCACCATTTACTGCAGAGTACATGATGTCATCTACCTCTTCATAACTTTGTGCAGAACTTATCATCTGTGCATTTATATTTTGGGCTTGAAGGGCTGAGACTTGGTCTTGCATAAGAGCTATAAGAGGAGAGATAACTATAGTTATGCCTTCCATCATCATCGTTGGTAGTTGAAATACAAGTGATTTACCTCCACCAGTTGGAAGAATCATAAGTAGGTCTTGTCCATTTAGTATAGCATCAACTCCTTCTTCTTGTAAGTTACGAAAACTATTATGTCCGAAAATATCTTTTAGTACTCTGTTTTTGATGGTGTATCCTAGTGTAAAAAAATAATTATAGTAGTTTTTTGAGTTTATCTAAGAAAGTATGACAAAATGCAATAAAATTTGCTTACTTTTAAAAACTAGCATTTATTGCATCAACTTCACCCCATGAGAGAGAGTTTGTCTGCGTTTGATGTTTGATGATATGTGAAACATAACGTGCAAACATATCGGTTTCAATATTTACTTTTGTGCCCTTTTTATAGCGTTTAAAAAGAGTCTCTTTCATAGTATGTGGGATGATAGTTAGACGAAAAGTGTCCGCGTTTACATCGTTGACTGTAAGACTCACACCATCTATGGTGATAGAGCCTTTAGGAACTATAAAACCGATATGCTTTTTATCTACTTTGACAAATACATCATAAGAGTTCCCAAGGTTTTTAATGTCAGTTATAGTACCAATCGCATCAATATGACCTTGAACAACATGCCCCTCAAACCTATCACCCATCATCATGGCTGGTTCAATATGTACTTCATTTTTGTAGTTTTCTATGACCAAGTGCTTTTGGCTCTCAGGGGAGAGCTCAACACTAAAACCATCACTATTTACAGCAGTTACAGTAAGACAAGCACCATTAATAGCGATACTATCACCAAGTTCTGCTTTGAGTTTTGCTTTTATAGTTAATGTAGCACCTATAAAGCTTTTAACAGTTGCTATCTCTCGAATAAGTCCCGTGAACATATCTTATGTATCCTTTGAAGTCTAATATGAAATCATAGCAAAAAAACCAAAAATCTCAATGTAATTAATGATTATGTGATATAGTTAAGTATAAAATATTTAAAAAGGAGATTGTTATGCAATTAGTATATGATTTAGTTGTAGTTGGCGGTGGTCCTGGTGGTATTGGTGCTGTTGTTGAAGCAAAAACATTAGGATTACAAAACGTGCTAATGATAGAAAAAGGTGATAGCCATTCACAAACTATTAGAAAATTTTACAAAGATAACAAAAGAGTTGATAAAGATTACAAGGGAGTTGAAGTAGAGCTTAAGGGTAGTATTAATTTTAAAGATGGCACAAAAGAGAGTACTTTAAACTATTTTGATGCACTACTTGATAATGAAGAAATAGATGTAGTCTTTAACTCTGATGTCGAAAAGATAAAAAAAGAAGATGATCTATTTAAGGTTATAACTTCTAAAAGTGGTTACTGTGCAAAAAATGTAATCATCGCTATCGGTACTATGGGAAAACCAAATAAACCAGACTATAAAATACCACCTTCTATAAAGAACAGAGTAAACTTTAATCTTGACAAGTGTTCCACAGACGAGAGAGTTTTAGTAGTGGGCGGAGGAAACTCAGCAGTCGAGTATGCAATAGATTTAGCACAGACAAATAGTGTAACTCTAGCATATAGAAAAGAGAATTTCTCAAGACTCAATGAAATCAATGAAAAAACTATTTATGAGTATGCTTCTAACAAGAAGTTAGAACTTAAAATGGCTTGTGATATAGAGTCTTTAGATAGTGACAATGGTTTAGTAAAGGTGAACTTTAAAGATGACTCAAGTGCAATTTATGAAAGAGTTATCTATGCCATTGGTGGAAGTGCACCTGTAGACTTTTTAAAGGCATGTGGTGTTACATTCGATGAGAATAACAAGCTAGAAATAGATGAAAATTTCCAGACAAAAACAGATGGACTCTATCTAGCTGGGGATATTGCTATAAAGAAAGGTGGCTCTATAGCCTTTGCTCTTAGCCATGCATATCATATAGTTTCACATAGTTTAAGTAAAGGCTAAAAATTTATCATAAACTCTTTAAAATCTTTTTGCTCTTGACTCTCAACAAAACTTTGATCTATCTTTAGAGGAGGATAACATTATTTCTTAGGAGTTCTATATCACTTATGTCAATATCGTCTAGGTTTTAAAAAACAATTTTCCCATCGCTTTGTAAACCTTCGATGATAGTTTTGGCTTTTTCATGCCCAGCATAAGCTGCTTTGCGACAGTAGTCTAGTGCTATATCATTATCCATTTCACAGCCTTTACCTTGGTCGTACATGAGACCTAAGTTGTAGTGACCTTGTGCGAGTCCAGCATCTGAAGCTTTTTTAAAACAGATAAAAGCCTTTGCATCATCTTGAATTACACCATGCCCCTCTTTGTACAAAACACCGAGGTTATTATAGGCTTGAATATGTCCGCGTTTAGCCGCTTCTTCATACCAAAATGCAGCTTCAGAGTAGTTCTGAACGCAGCCAAGACCACGCTCTAACATAAGTGCTACTTCATACTGAGCAGGTGGTACTTCACGTTCTGCAGCTTCAAGGTGAAGTTCATGTGCTTTAAACTGATCATGCTCCGCGCCACCGATACCATTTTCAAAAAGTATCGCAAGATTAAAAAGTGCATAAGGCTGTTTTGCTTCTGCTGCTAGAGTGTAAAGTTCAAGTGCTGCTTTTTCATTTTTCTCACAACCTTGTGCATTTTGGTACATAAATGCGAGTGAAGTTTGTGCAGTTGCATCACCCTCTTTAGCGAGAGCTGAATAGAGTTCATAAGCTGTTTTATAATCTTTTGCATTGTAAGCTGCGTTTGCTTTGTTTATCACGGTATTTTCCTTACGTCTTAAAAAGTGTAACTAATTTAGTATATATTATGCAAATCATACTCAAAAATGCTAAAATTCGCATTAAGATAATAGAATGGATTTTTTAATGAATTATGATGTAATAATAGTCGGTGGTGGTCATGCTGGTGTTGAAGCCTCGCTCGCTTGTGCAAGAATGGGAAACAACACACTTTTAATCTCTATGCTTGCTGAAAATGTTGGGGCAACTTCGTGTAATCCTGCCGTTGGTGGTTTAGCAAAAGGGCACTTAGTTCGTGAACTTGATGCACTTGGTGGAGAGATGGGGCTAATAACCGATGAGGCTGGAATACAGTTTCGCATACTCAACCAGACAAAAGGACCGGCTGTTCGTGGAAGTCGCGCTCAGATAGATATGGATAAGTACCGAGTTATCGCTCGTAATGTCATCTTAAACACTAAAAACCTAGCACTAGCTCAAGAGACAGTTGAGTCACTTATCATCGAAGATGGAGCTGTAAAAGGTGTAAAAACTGACCTTTTAAACGACTATATGGCAAGCAAAGTCATCATTACTTCAGGAACATTTCTAAACGGTATCATCCATGTTGGAGAGATTCAAAAAAAAGCGGGTCGTTATGGAGAGGAGAGAAGTGAGGGTTTGTCGGCTTCACTTAAAGAAGATGCTGGACTCGATATGGGAAGACTCAAAACGGGTACTTGTGCTCGTATAGACACTTCGAGTATTGATTTTTCTAAGATGGAAGAGCAACCTGGGGATGAGATTCCTAGTCCTTTTTCATTTCGTACCAACCGTGAAGAGTTTCGTAAAAACAAAACACAACTCCCTTGTTACATTGCCTATACAAATCCTCTCACACATGAGATAATCTCTTCAAACTTTTATAGAGCACCACTTTTTACAGGTCAGATAGAGGGAAATTCTCCGCGATATTGCCCGAGTATAGAAGATAAGGTAAGTAAGTTTGCAGATAAAGAACGCCATCATCTTTTTATAGAACCACAGTCACGGGATAATACAGAGTGCTACATAAACGGACTCTCAACCTCTCTCCCACCAGAAGTACAACGTGAGATGATTCACTCAGTTGTGGGTATGGAAAACGCGAAGATTGTGCGTTATGGTTATGCCATAGAGTATGACTTTGTAGACCCTCGAGAACTTAGACATTCCTTAGAGACAAAAAAGATAAGCGGGCTTTACTGTGCAGGACAGATTAACGGTACTACAGGTTATGAAGAAGCAGCAGCTCAAGGGCTTATGGCAGGTATAAACGCGGGACTAAGCCTTCAAGGAAAAGAACCTCTAATATTAGGTCGTGATGAAGCATACATAGGTGTTCTCATAGATGACCTTGTTACAAAAGGGACAAATGAGCCATACAGAATGTTCACTTCCCGTGCAGAGTACAGACTGTTACTTCGCGAAGAGTCAGCAGATACTAGACTTGGTAAATATGGACATGAGTTAGGTTTAATAGACGATGTAGAGTACGAGAGAGTAAAACTAAAAGATGAGCAGATTAAATATGGTGCACAACTTTTAGAAGATACAAAGTTCACTCCAAACAAAGAGTTTAATGCACTTTTAGCAGAGATGGATGAACAGCCACTCAAAGATGTCTCAACAGCACAACAACTCATAGCTCGTAAAAGTTTTGATGTTGCAAAAATGCTCAAAATAGTTCCAGAACTTACAAAATTTGATGACTACATAAGAGAAGAGATTTTAGTTGAGGGTAAGTATGCTCGATACATTGATAAACAGAGTGATGAGATAAGAAGAATGAAAAAATATCTTAAAATCAATATACCAGATGGTTTTGATTTTACAGCTGTTAGTGGACTCTCTAAAGAGGTGCAAGAAAAACTCAAAAGTTTTGCCCCTCCAACACTTCAAGCTGCTATGAACATCAGTGGAATCACACCAGCTGCTATAGAAATATTACATATTTATATCAAAATTGCTGCGAGAGATAAAAAGTAAGGTACTAGGAGAGGATGGTTTTTTTGAGGATGATTATAGATAATCAGAGCCTTGCAGAGGAACCGTAACCTCTTTATTATAGCCCATGCGTTTCTCACTCGGATAAACTAATAAAGATATGATATAATTATTTCCATTAAAGGAAATTGAAATGAGTAAAATAGTTTTAGGATTGGATTTAGGAATAACTTCTATTGGTTGGGCTTTGGTTAATGTTGATGATAAAGATTTAACAAAAAACAGCATTATTGACAGTGGTGTTCGTATATTTACCATAGCCGAACACAACGATGGAAAACCTTTAGCTCTTCCTCGTCGTAAAGCCAGAAGTGCAAGACGAACTATAGCACGAAAGGCTCAAAGAATAAGAGCTATAAAAAGACTTCTTCTCAAAGAAAAAATCCTTACTCAAGAGGAATTAGACCATCTTTTCATAGGAAATAAAAAGCAAAAAGATGTTTGGGAGCTGAGAAGAGAGGCTCTTTATAGAGAGTTAGACAATAGAGAACTCTCCCGAATTATGATACATCTTGCCAAACATAGGGGTTATTTTTCAAATCGTAAAAGTGAAGAGCCAAGTGATAGTGAAGGAAAAGCAATCCTCTCTGGAATTAGACATAACAAAACTATTTTAGAGGGTGAAAAATATTTAACCGTAGGTGAGTATATCTCTACAAAGAGTAAAAAACGCAACGGAAAAGATAATGAGGGAAAACTCAACTATGAGAACTCTGTTGCTAGAAGTATGCTT
>DQSP01000090.1 GCA_015663215.1 Sulfurimonas sp. | reverse complement strand
TCGCGTTTAGAGAAATCAAGTGGATGCAAACCCAACCAGTGATACTCTTCTCCTCTCGGATTTCTGTGAAGATGTGAGTCATTGGCATAGTGTCTCAAGCCAGCATAAGTTACTTGCATCTTCGCTTCTTTTGTATCTGCTGGGATATTTACATTTAAAAATTCGCGTTTAGGTAGAGGGAAACTCCCCTCACGTATCTTTGTCACAAGCTTTTTAATAGTACTTTTAGCTAAAGAAAAATCTCCATCAGGGTTTGCAAAGTCCATCACTTGACTTATTGCAATAGAAGGAATGTCATGTAAAACACCCTCCATTGCACCAGCTGCAGTTCCAGAGTAAGTGATGTCCTCACCCATATTAGAACCACGATTAATACCACTTACAAGTAGGTCAGGCTTTTCATCTTCAAAAAGTGTTGAAAGAGAGAGGTAAACGCAGTCAGTAGGTGTCCCATCTTCGAGTTTATAAAAATCATCCCCAACACTCACAAAACGCAGAGGTCGTGTTAGAGTAAGTGAATGCCCACAAGCAGACTTCTCGTTTGCAGGTGCTACAACTGTCACTGCCACATCTTCTAACTCTTTAAGTGCCTCTACTAAAGAGAGTAATCCTTTTGCCTCATAACCATCATCGTTTGTTACTAAAATTTTGTATTTGTTTTTCATAGGGGTATTTTACACTAATGTGTATAAGAACTGAAATATTACCCACTTTAAATGTATGATAAGTGGGCAAGTTTGAAATTTAATATGTTTTACCTAACAAAGGTTAGAGTATTTATATATCATTTAGTGAGCTATTCTTCTATTTTTTACTATTAGTGATAAGTCCTGTCATAAGCTTTGTGTAACATTCTAAAGATATAATAAAACTCTCAAAAGGAAAAATTCATGTCACAAAATACCCTATACCTTATAATCGCAAAACAGATAGTTGATGAAGCGGGTCGTATTATTCGTGAAGCTAGGGAAACAAATACTTTTAGCTTTGAGTTTAAAGAAGATGAAACTCCTATTAGTAGTATTGACCAGCAGGTTCAAGACTATATGGCAAAGCGTTTAAAAGACAACTTTGACATACAGGTTATGGGAGAGGAGAACTGTGAAGAGCTTGATATTTTCAAGCCTTATTGGGCTATTGACCCCATTGATGGAACTTGGGCATTTATAACACATGAAAACACTTCGGCTATAAACCTTTCTCTTATTGACAGAGGAGAGGTAATTATCGCTATTGTTTTTAATCCTTTCACAAATGAATTTTTTCATACTGAAAAAACTGCAAAGTCTTATATTGGAATGTTAGCACTGCCACTTCGTTCGAATCCTAGCGTCGCAGTTGTAAACTTTAAACCAGAACGCGAGCACCCTATTGTAAAAACACTCAACCAGCTCTTTAAAGAAGACAAGGTCAAGAAGCTTACGTCTATTGGAGGGAGTATTGCTTACTCTATGTGTATGGTGGCAAAAGGAGCTTTTAGTAACTATATAGCTTACTTTCCAAATTCCACCCATGCATGGGATTTATCAGCTGCATTTTTAATTATTAAAAACAGTGGAGGATTTGTAACTGACTTACAAGGAGTGGAGATAGACCCTATCTCACACAAAGGCTACATAATTGCAAGTGCAAATGCACAAGCTCGTGATGATTTTTTAGCTATGCTCAACCCTCTTTTAAAGCTGCACAGCTCTTAGTACTTATATTATACTTCTATTTGAGCTGAACTCTTTTTGAGTTCATAAATATACTGCTCAAGTTCAGCTGTTATCTTATTCCTAAGTCTTAGAGGAGATATAACCGCAACATGTGGTAGCCATGCTTTTATAAGCTTATCTACATCCTCATCACAACTCACTTTAAATGTCACGACTAAGCTTCCATCACTATTTTCTCTAAATATCTCTTGAGAATTTAGGTGTTTTTTTAGCTTAAAGTAGTGGGCAATTTCTTTTTTGACTTTTACCTTTACTACAAAATTATTACCATCTTCAAACCATGCAGTATGAACATTTTCAAGAAGTTTATCTATGTCAGTGTAGGAGTCGCTAAAGCATTTAGCAGAAGCTCGAAATTCTTCTATATGTGCTACTAAATAAGTCTTAATCTTTTCATCTTTTTTATCTCGTGCTAGAAGATACCAAATACCATCAAATGCCACGAGTTTATAGGGGTCTACTTCAGATACTATCTGGTTATTGGTCACCTTAGAGACATTTCTTTGTTTGATTGCATCTTCTATTTTATTACAAAGTTCTGAGTCTCTATTCATCGCTTCAAAACTTTCTGCTTTGATGGTATAGGGATTAAAAAAGAGAGGAGTACTTAGTTTTGCTCTAAGTGTATGAAGTTTTTTGTCGGTCGTCTCATCAATTGCAGCGATAGAACTAAATGCTAGTTCAGCTATGAGTAACTCTTCATGTTCAAGTACTGGGGCAGCTATGTCATAGCCCTCTTCAAGATAGACTATACCATCACGAAGCTCAATAGGAAAAAAGTTCAGACGATTGACATCACGATAAATCGTGCATTTAGAGAGTTCATAGAGTATGCTGTTGTTGAGTGACTCAACTGTCGCATTTGAGAGTGCTTCTACATTTATGACAACTATTTTTCCAGCATTAAGAGCCTTTACTATATCAAATGCATTTGTGTTAAAGTGTTCATTTCTAGCAAGTGACATAAGAGGTGCGATGAGTGTTCCTATAATGTTTTGTGTTAAGTTCTCATTTGAGTCTGAACCAAAACCTTTAAACTGATTTTTACTCTCATCTATTAGAGTTATAAGTGCCTCTTTTGTGCTAATGAGTACAGTAAGTTTTGCTTTAAGCTCACTACTTTGCCCCTCATTGGCGATGGCAAATCTAGCTGCCTTAGAAATAAGTTCTTCAATTCTACCTCTTAGCATACCTAAATCATTTATAAAATGCTTGAGTGCTTCAAAAGTATTACATGTATACAGAAGAGTTTGCAGTGTTCTTTTTGCAGGATAGTAGCCTTCACTAAGCTTACATTTTTCAAACTTCTCACGTTTTACATGGTCCACTCTTTCTAAGGCAATTGCAATATTTTCTATTGCTCCAAGTATACTAAGTAGAAGTTCTCCAAGTGATTTTGCACTATTTTGCCAGTACTTATTATCATCCCCATGTTTTAAAATGATATCAAAAAACTTATCTAGCTCATATCCTCATCCATCTTCTGTATAAAGTTTATATCCTCACCCCATGCTTGAGTTTCATACGTTCTTTAAGATTTGGATAGATAAAACTAGAGGTCTTTCCACACCCCGTCTCACCAAATGCGATAGCGTGTGTAAATATCTCAGGAACGAGTATTGAAGTTGTTTGTTTTGTAGTTGTTTCACTGTTTTGTAAAAATCCCATAGTTGCCATATTATCCCTTTATTGTTTGATAATAGGAGTATAAATTATGCCTGCGACAGGAGATGTCACAAAGATACTTGCCTTTTATCACTTGCTTTAATAGACTTCTTACATAACCTAATGACAAGCACTCTTTTTTTTGCTACAATTTGAGTATGAAAATATTATTAACACTTTTTATATTACTTCACTCCCTTTTTGCACTCAGTATAAATGAGCATTATGAAAAACTCGCTTTTGAGATTGATAGTGTTTCTACTGATTTGCCTGTAGAGATCAAGACAAAACTCTACTATCTTTCACTTGCAACTCAGAACAAGCTACTAACACAGGAACCTACTCAAGAACTAAAAGAAGAAGTTCTTTTCATCTTTTTGGCACTGCATGAGTCTAAAGAAAGTACTATCACTCCTCAAAAGATTGAAAATTTACGAAGACTTTATTTAGAAATGTTTGACATAGAGCTACAAACATCAACTTCTTTGTATAAAGAAAAAATTATTACAGAGACCTCTTACCTAACACTCTTTTTAGTTGCACTTGGTTTTTTACTTATCGGTTTATTTATAAGCTTCTTATTCGTTTCTAAAAAAGTATCTAAAGAATCCCAAAAAATAAAACTCAAAATAAATGAATTAGAAACAGACAATGCAAACCTTAATCACGAAATAACAAATAGCAAAAAATTTGCAGTTACAGACAAAGGTTCAGACGAAGAACTTAAAGTAAGGAATGCATCTTTATTACAAGAAAACAGAGAGCTAAATGCTCAAAAACACAATACACAAACTAAACTTCTTAATATTGAGTCTGCACATAAAGAGCTACTTCAAGAACATGAAGAAGAGATAGGAAAACTCCAAGAAGAACTTGAAATTTTAAAAGATGAAATTATTGAGTCTAAAGAGAACCATGGAAGTAATGAATTTGCATTTGATGAAAGGCTCTCGGTCTTACAAAATCAGAGTCAAGATATCTCAACTGTATTAAGTACCATTGCCGACATCGCTGAGCAGACAAATCTTTTAGCATTAAACGCAGCTATAGAAGCAGCAAGAGCGGGTGAACATGGTCGTGGTTTTGCTGTTGTTGCTGATGAAGTTCGTAAACTTGCAGAGAGAACACAAAAAACACTTACCGAGGCAAAGGTCGACATATCGGCTCTTGTAAATAGTATAAATGGTCTCAAAAGCTAAAAACTTGACTTTAGGGCTTGACTTAGTGTAAAATTGCACTACTTAAAAGATATGCAAGGTATCTTCAAAGTCTCTCCCTATATAAAACAATCATAAAACTAAGGCAGTCATACATATGAGTGAAAACAATTCACAGCAAGCTCGAAAAAACACAAAACCTTCAAATCCTAAAAATAACAACAATCGTAACAACTCTAAAAGAACACATGCACCTGCTAAAGGGACAAGCATAGATGATCTTCGTACTAAAAGTATCGAAGAGTTAATCTCTATTGCTGAAGAGTTAAAAGTTGAGCATCCCCAAGAGCTTAAACGCCAAGATGTTATCTTTGAGATTTTAAAGGCACAGACTGAACAAGGCGGATTTGTTCTTTTTTCTGGTATCTTAGAAATCATGCAAGATGGATACGGTTTTATCCGTTCTATTGACAAGTCTTTTAACGAGTCTGTAAATGATGCTTATGTTTCTAACACACAGATAAAAAGATTTGCCTTACGTAATGGTGATGTAGTAACGGGGCAGGTTCGCCCTCCAAAAGATCAAGAGAGATATTATGCACTCATAAAGATAGAAGCTGTAAATGGTCTGCCACCAGAAGAGAGTAAAAAACGCCCACTTTTTGAAAACCTTGTACCACTTTATCCTGAAGAGCGTATAGACTTAGAGTACCGTGAAAAAGGTTTAACAGGTCGTATGCTTGACCTTTTCTCTCCTATAGGTAAAGGGCAACGTGGTCTTATCGTAGCACCACCGCGTTCAGGTAAAACAGAGATGCTTAAAGAGATAGCACATGGTATCACTAACAACCATCCTGAAATAGACCTGCTTGTTCTGCTTGTTGATGAGCGTCCTGAAGAAGTTACTGATATGGAAAGAAGTGTTAAAGGTGAGGTTTATAGCTCTACTTTTGATATGCCTGCGAAAAACCATGTTAAAGTGGCTGAAATGGTTATAGAAAAAGCAAAACGTAAAGTTGAAATGGGTCGCGATGTAGTTATACTTCTTGACTCTATCACTCGTCTTGCTCGTGCTTATAACACTGTTACACCATCAAGTGGTAAAGTACTTTCAGGTGGTGTGGATGCAAATGCTCTACATAAACCAAAGCGTTTCTTTGGAGCAGCTCGTAACATCGAAAATGGTGGAAGTCTTACTATCATTGCAACGACACTTGTAGATACTGGTAGCCGTATGGATGAAGTTATCTTTGAAGAGTTCAAAGGTACGGGTAATATGGAAGTTGTACTCGATAGAAAAATTGCAGACAGACGTATCTACCCCGCAATCGATATCCTAAAATCAGGTACTCGTAAAGATGATTTACTTATTTCTAAAGTAGACTTACAAAAAGTATTTATTCTTCGTCAAATGTTACATAAACAAGATAGTGAAGTTAAAGCACTCAAATTTATTTACGACATAATGGCGAAAAAACCAAGTAATCAAGAGTTTCTTGATAGTATGAATACGGAACAGTAAACAATGAAAGTTGGTGTTTTTGATAGTGGTATTGGCGGTTTAACTGTTGTAAAGTCACTTCTTGAGCACCAACTCTTTGAAGAGATAATCTACTTCGGAGATACCGCTCGCGTTCCTTATGGAACTAAAGATAAAAATACCATCATCCGTTATGCCATAGAGGCAGTAGAGTTTTTCAAAAACTTTGAACTTGACATGATAATAGTCGCTTGTAACACTGTAAGTGCTTATGCTCTGAGTGAGATGCAAGAGTCCTCTACTTGTCCTGTCATAGGTGTAGTTGAAGCGGGTGTTCTTGCAACTGCAAACGCCATGGATAATAAAGACTCAAATATCTTAGTTATAGGTACAAACGCCACTATTAATTCTAAAGCTTATGAGTTGGGCTTATCTGAGCATAACTTCACACAACTCCAAGTAAAATCTACTCCTCTTTTTGTTCCTCTTGTTGAGGAGGAGATATTTGATGGGGCTATTTTAAACGCAACTCTTGAGCACTACTTTAAAGATATAAAAAACCCTGATGCTCTTATACTTGGATGTACTCACTTCCCATTACTCAAAGAGACTCTTTCAAACTACTTTGGTAAAGATACAAAACTCATCCACTCTGGTGATTCAATCGTTGAGTACTTAGAAAACAAATTCGATTTTTACAAACAGTATGCAAATCCAACACTCAAATTTTTTGCTTCAGAAAACCCTGAAGCACTTCGCTCCATTGCTTCAAGGTGGTTAGATGTCTAAAAGAGTCTCTGTTTTTGGTTATGGTACTACAACTAAACCACTTACAAAACACATACCAAACATAGTCTTTTATGATGATAAATGTAGTGAATCTTATGCCGGAGTAAACGGCTCTTTTGTAAGACCTTCTTCTGAATTTAACCCAGAGTATTCAGACTTAGAGATAACAAGTCCTGGAATCCCTCCCTCAAATCCTTTGATACAAAAAGCACAAAATCTCATAAGTGAATATGACTACTTTAAAGATGTCAAAAACTTACAAGTATGGATAAGTGGTACAAACGGTAAAACAACTACAACACAGATGATGCAGCACCTTTTACAAGACAAGAGAAGTTTAGCAGGTGGAAACATCGGTACACCTCTAGCAGATCTTGACCAGAGTGCTCCTATATGGATACTTGAGACTAGCTCTTTTACCATGCACTACACAAATGAAGCCACACCAAATATCTATGTTTTACTACCAATAAGCCCTGACCATCTCTCATGGCATGGTGATATGGATGCTTATGCAAGTGACAAGCTCAAACCCCTTAAAAGAATGAGAATTGTAGATACCGCTATCATCCCTGAAGCCTACAAAAATACTGAGACGCGAGCTAAACTCATCACATATAAAGATGAAAATGACTTAGCAAAGATATTTGAGATAGATACAAAAAAGATAAAGTTTGAAGGTGCTTTTCTTGCTGATGCTCTTCTTGCCATGGCAGTAGATAAAATACTTTTTGATAGAGTTTCATACACTAAGATAAATAGCTTCACACTTGACCCTCATAGACAAGAAGAACTCAAAGATTCACAGCAGCGTTTATGGGTAAATGATACAAAAGCGACTAATCTTGATGCAACAATAGCTGCTGTTAAACGCTATGAGAAGAGTTTTATACATCTTATACTCGGTGGTGATGATAAGGGTGTAGACTTGAAGGAACTCTTTGAGTTTTTAAAAAATAAAAAGCTTCATATTTATGCCATAGGTTCAAATAAGAAAAAGCTTGTGGACTTAGCCAAAAGCTATACCATCACTTGTACTCTTTGTAAAGACCTTACTACTGCTATTAAACACATAGATACTAACTTAAAACAAAATGAAGTAGCCCTACTCTCCCCCGCTGCTTCTAGCCTTGATGAGTTTAGCTCCTATGCAGAGCGTGGTGATTTGTTTAAAAGTAATGTTTCAAGGTTCTAAATCTTTGTTATAATTTCTCAATACCTACAATAAAGGAACTATCTACATGAAATGGTATCAAAAAAACAGAGAAGAAGTACTCAAAAAACTCAATAGTTCTCAAAATAATGGCTTGACAAAGAGTACTGTAGTTGAATTACAGCAGACTCATGGCTTAAACACCCTTAAATCAAAAAAACCTATATCTCCTCTCACTATTTTACTGATGCAGTTTAACAATCCTCTTATATTTATACTTTTTTTAGGTATAGCACTTTCACTATACTCTTCTCACACCATAGATGCAATAGCTATCTCTGTTATCATCATTATAAATGTTAGCATAGGATTTTTCCAAGAACTGAAGATGAAAAAATCAATGGATGCACTTAAAAATATGGCAGCACCCATTGCTCAAGTCTACCGGGACGCTTCATGGTTAGAAGTACCCGCAAGTGACTTAGTTCCAGGTGACATCATAAAACTAGTAACTGGAAATAAAATTCAAGCTGATATTAGAATTATAGAAGCAACACAGTTACTAATTGAAGAAGCCGCTCTCACAGGTGAGTCTGAGCCTATTGAGAAGTTTAGTAACACCATTAATAAAGATGGTTTAGATATCGCTGATTGGCAAAATATGGCGTTTATGGGGACACAAATTCTTGCAGGTAATGGTCTTGGGGTAGTGTGTGAAACTGGGATGAATACACAACTCGGACACATTGCCACTATGATGCAAGATACAAAAGATGAGAGGACACCTCTTCAAGAGCGTATTCATGCACTCTCTAAGATGCTTATCATTGCCGCATTTGTTGTTGTTGCTATGGTTATAGGTATTGGGATTGAGCAGGGTATGGTGTTTGTAGATATGGTTGGCATGGGAATTTCACTAACCGTTGCTGCCATTCCTGAGGGTCTTCCTACTGTTGTAACTATTGTTTTAACTATAGGTGCAAAAGAGATGTCAAAAAATAATGCACTCATCAAAAAACTCTCCTCGGTTGAAACACTTGGCTCTACGACTGTTATATGTTCAGATAAGACAGGAACACTGACACAGAACAAGATGCAAGTTCTCTCTATCTATGCTGCTGGAAAGTATTATGATATTACTGGGACTGGGTATGAGACTGAGGGTACATTTTATGACGAAAATAAAACTGAAGTGAATCAAAAAGATGATGAAGATCTTTATAAACTTTTGCAAATCTCAGCCATCTGTAATGATGCTCAAATAGTTTCCCAAGATGGTACTTCTTCCATTATAGGAACACCAACAGAGGGTGCAGTTGCAGTAGTTGCTGCAAAAGCTGGAATATCTAAAGATGCCATGCTTGAAAATTGCACTCAAATCATCCACTCATTTGCCTTTGATTCGGCTCGTAAAATCATGAGCCTTGTTATAAAAACAGCAGACGACAAGTACTTTGTAGTTGTTAAAGGTGCACCTGATGTTGTCGCACAAAGAAGTGAGCATATCTATCTTCATGGCAAAACAAGTCCACTTGATAGCACAACTCTCATGCATATTGATGAAGCTATAGATACTTTTGCTTCAAGAGCATTAAGAACTTTAGCTGTTGCATTTAAACCTCTCCAAGCTTCACACCTAGACTTAACACAAGAAGGTTATGAGCATGGATTTACCTTTTTAGGAGTACACAGTATCATTGACCCTCCGAGAAAAGAGGTTATACCTGCTGTAAAAGAGTGCCATAGTGCTGGAATACAGACTATTATGATTACAGGTGATTATGCTCAAACTGCCGAGGCTATTGCCAGAGAAATCGGTTTTATGCAGCCTGGTATTGAGAGGGTCATCATAGGAAGTGAGCTAAATGCCATGAGTGATGAAGAACTACAAGAGGCTCTAAAAGAGACATCTGTTTTTGCTAGAGTTGTTCCAGAACATAAACTCAGAATCATTAATGCTCTTAAAGCAAATGGGGAAGTAGCCGCTATGACGGGCGATGGTATCAACGATGCTCCTGCTATAAAGTCAGCAGATATCGGCATCGCTATGGGTATCACAGGTACAGATGTAACAAAAGACTCAGCAGACCTTATACTACTTGATGATAACTTTACGACTATAGTTAAAGCAGTTCGTGAAGGAGTCGCATCTTTGATAATATCAAAAAGTTTATCCGTCAAGGACTCACAGCAAATGTAAGTGAAGTCTCAGTGATACTTTTTGCCTTTTTACTCATGAACGACTACTCGCTTTTAACACTCACACCACTTATGATTTTATGGGTAAACCTTATCAGTGATGGAGTACCTTCTTTAGCCTTAGGAGTAGAAAAGAAGAAGGAGATCTTATGCAAAAAACACCACACTCTCCAAATGAAGGTTTTTTTGCCAACAATTTAGCTTCAGTTATCATTCTTCGTGGTTTAGTTCTCGGTTTTGTATCTTTTTGGCTTTTTAAGTTCGCACTAAATCATGATTATTCTCTTGCATATGCACAAACTTTAGGGTTTTTGACACTTGTTTTTGGTCAAATGTTTCATATATTTGATGCAAGAACATTCTCTACTCTTTACAGAAGAAATCCATTTGAAAATATTAGCCTGCTCTATGCCTTAGGGCTTTCAGTAACTCTTTCTTTAGTTATGGTCTACTCTAACATCGGGCACTTAGCACTTGGAACAGATTCAATATCACTCAAACATTTAGTTATGGTTGTACTCATAGCAGCACTCCCAACTTTAGTTCTTTCAGGAATTAAAGAGGTGTTTAAAATTAAATACATATAAGAGCATAAAAGAGGGATCTCTTAACATTAAGTTAATGTCCTTGTGTTACTATTTTACAAATAACATCAAGGATTCATTATGAAAAAAACATTACTTACTCTCCTTACGGCAACTATGCTCATGACAGGAATAACAACTACTCTTAGTGCTAGCCAAGGAACTAAATCTTCTAAACCTTTTTTGATTCAAGGTAAACTTCCACACTTAACTATGATGGTGAAAATTCTTTGGGATGATGAAGACCTTGCACTGAGTAAAGAGCAAAAAACAAAACTTCTTAAAATTCGCCAACATACGATGGGAACTGCAAAAGCACTAAATCTCCAAATAGTAAAACTTGAAAATGAAGTTGTAAAGAGAAGTAAACAAGGAATGAAACCTAGTAGCTTAAAAACTTTAGTTGAAGATATTGCAGCCCTTAGACTAGAGGCAACGATGGTTCATTTAGAATGTATATATAATACTAGAGCTATTTTAAGTGAAGATCAACTTTATGTTCTTGAGTAATTATAGAAACTTTTAACTCTATAAATGCTAAAATGATTCCAATTAAATATGGAGTCATTTTTGAAAGCAGCATCTGAAGTACTAGCAAGAAAATACCGTCCCTCAAACTTTGATGAGCTCATAGGTCAAGATACTATTGCTCAGACTCTTTCACTCGCACTTAACTCAAACAGACTCTCTCATGCCTATCTTTTCTCAGGTTTGAGAGGGAGTGGTAAAACCTCTACTGCTCGTATCTTTGCAAAAGCTCTTATCTGTGAAGAAGGGATGAGTCATCATCCTTGTGGTGTCTGTTCTAACTGTACTATGGCTATAGAAGGCCGTCATATGGACATCATCGAGATGGATGGTGCTTCTAGCCGTAAGATAGATGACATCCGTGACCTAGTTGAACAGACAAAGTATAAGCCAGCTGTTGCTCGCTTTAAAATCTTTATCATTGATGAAGTCCATATGCTTACAAAAGAAGCGTTTAATGCTCTTTTAAAAACACTTGAAGAACCACCTGAATATGTTAAGTTTATTTTAGCTACAACAGACCCCTTAAAACTTCCAGCGACTATTTTAAGCAGAACACAGCACTTCCGCTTTAAAAGTATCGCTGCAAACAAGGTAGTAGATCACCTAGCCCATATTTTGCAACTTGAAGGCATAGAGTATGAGTCAGATGCTTTAGAGATATTAGCAAGAAGTGGTAATGGCAGTCTTCGTGATACACTCACCCTTCTTGACCAAGCCATCATCTACTCTAAAAACCATATAGATGTGAGAACCGTTACAGATATGCTTGGACTTGTTGATCCTAAGTTTATAGATGAGTTGTTTGACTCTGTTTTTGCTAAAGACTATGGTGCTTTAGTTGCAAAAACTAAAATACTTGAAGATTATGAGTCTGAAATGGTTGTGGATGAACTCATTGCTTATTTAAAAGAGAAAATGTACAATCATGACTCACCTTTTTCCACTCTAGTTTTAGATAGATTTTTTAGAATATTATCTGACTCGAAGTATCTCTTTAGTGTAAACGCAGATGGTAGTTTTGTACTTTCACTTATCTTTTTTAAGATGGTTGAAGCTCTTCGTATAAGAGAGATAGACCAGATGATAGAGTCATTTGAAAAAGATGTAGAACGTCCTCAGATCGTAGTACCACAAACTCCAAGTATCAAAATACAATCAGCTACACCAGAGATGGCACCAGAAGTTATAAAAGAAGAAGCTCTAGTAGAGCCAGCCCAAACACAATCACCCGAAGTAGTTAAAACACCTCAAGTAGAAATAGCACAAGAAGTCGTAGCTATAAACCCCCATCAGCTAACATTTGATAGCCTTGTAAGTAAAATAAGCGATAGGAATGCAGAATTAGGTGAGTGTTTTACAAAAAACATAACTTTCATCTCTTATGAAAATAATGTTTTAACATGGGAAAGTTGTGCGAATGAAGAGTGTAAAAAAGCACTTAAACATGGTTATGGTGTCATCAAACAACTTGTTCGAGAAGTATTTAGTTTTGAGACACAGATAAAGGGTGTAGCCTGCACTAAAGAAGAGGAACCAGAGAAAAAATCTTCAGTTAACGATGCTATAGCAACCGCACAAGGTCCACAAACGACATCAATGATAGAAGATGTTGAAGTAGGTGGAAATACTAGCTGTGTAGCTAACTGTGATGACCCTGCTCCACTTGATGAGACGAATGGTGTAGACATAACACAAGAACCTATGGTTGCTCGTGCTATTGAAATGTTTGAAGCAAAAAAAGTAACTGTACAGTCAAAGATTTAGCAAAACTTAATCAAAAAATATTTCATTACAAGAGAGTTTTTTACTCTCACAAAGACGTAATATATCTTCATAAGGAGTCACATTACGTTTTTTCATCGTAGCAAATCTTGCTTGATTTATATTGAGTAAATTTGATACATCTTTGTCTAAGACTTTCTTCTGTGAGTCACCTGCTATGTTTTTTTTCAACTGCTCTATAATAGCTCTAAAATCTTTCATAAATCACTCTCTGTATTATATTTTTAAAAATATAACCAAAAATTATTAGTTTTTTAAAAAGTATTGCATTTTGCTATTTTTTATCCGTTTTTCTATCTTTTTGAGCTAAACGTTTTGTAATATTCTTTAAAGAAACTGCTATTTGTAGAAATTCTAAGTAGTGTTGTATCTTAAGAGGTTTAGTGTAGTTTTTATTTTCTGAGATTTCATAAATATACTCTGATAAACTCTCTACATCTTCATATACTCTCTTTTGTAAATATTTTAAAATAAAATAAGTTCCTAACATCAACACAATAAAAACTAAAGTAATTTTCATCCAGACAAGGTTAAAAGCTTCTAGGGTTTGGGCTAATGACTGAGTATCGCTAAGCACTAAAGATAAAATAAAATGCTTTGAGAGTGCATAAGAGACGATAAAAAGAACTATGAAAAGCCCTAAAAACAGCAAAATTGTTTTAAAAAAAATATCATTATTTAACTTTTTCATCGCTTTACCTTTATTACATATTATCATTGTATCAAAAACAGAAGAACAGTTTAAGCCAATTTGCCTTATAATTTTAGCATATCATAAAGGATAAAGTATGTTTGTTTCATCGTATAGCACTTATGTCGATACCTCTGTTACAAAAAAACTGCAAAATGACAAGGCAATAGAGCCTGCAAAAAAAACAGAATCTTTTGCTAGTAAACTTTTACAAAATACTAATAGCCCTGCTTTTACTGATTCTAAAATTCCACTGAGTTATATCTCAAACTACAAAGCACTTAACAACCGACAGCGACTAAACAAGCAAGAGAACAAACAAAATGCTGCTCAAACAAAGTTTGCAAAGCTTAGTGCGATGAGTAACTCAAAAGTCTCTTATGAAGCAAATACAAAGATGTTCTCATTTCTCATCAAACCAAAAGGAACGATAGACCAAACGCCAAGAGTAGACAAAGACCTCCCTCCAAAAGCTCAAGAGAGTCAAGCGAGTTTTATGAGAGTTAAAATGCTCAACACATACATAGCAAATGACAACTACTTTAAAGTCACAGCAGCATAAGTTTTTTACTCTTCTATCCAAGCCTCACTTCTTAATACTTTTCCGCTACAAAACTGTTTGATTTTATAAGCACTTGTACAAACACCATCTTCAAGTTCCATAATCGCAATTTGCAAAATTGCTTTACATTTTTTAGGTATATCAAAATGCCCTTTCATTCCAGTAAGAAACTGTTTCAATGGTACTTTCTTATCCATGCCTATGACATTATCACGACAACCTGTTAGCCCTATATCCGTAAGATAAGCTGTTCCTTTAGATATCTGAAAATCATCTGTACTCACATGAGTATGAGTCCCGATGATACTACTTACTCTACCCTCTAAAAGCATCATCATCCCGCGTTTTTCACTCGTAGCTTCTGCATGAAAGTCTATAAAGATGTTTTTTACACCCTCTTCTTCTAATTGCTCCACTTCTTTAAGAGCACATCTAAAAGCATTGTCTGAATAAGGCATGCCGTAGTGTCCCATAAGATTAAGTACAGCTATCTTCTCACCCTTTATCTCATAAGTCTTACAACCCGTTCCACTCACTTCCTCTGGGTAGTTATGAGGACGAAGAATTTCATGTGTATCAAAAAGAGGGATAATGTCTTTTTTATCCCAAGAGTGATTACCTCCACTCATAACATCTATACCATAGCCAAAAAGTTCATTACAGTTTTTCGCCGTAAGTCCAAAACCATGAGAAGCATTTTCATAATTGACTATGACAAAATCAAGTCCTTCTTCTTCTCTTAGTTTTGGTAAATATTTTCCAAGCATATCACGACCTGGACGACCGACAATATCTCCGATAAATGCTATTTTCATTTTACTCTCTTTCTTTCTTATAATTTTTTAGGCTTGTTATTACGTAGATAAAAAAGAGTACATTTTATAATGTCATCATCATCTCTGCTCGTAGATTTAATAGTCTCTTTAGATTCATTAACATAAGTGACTGTAACATTTTGCCCATAGTTACTGATGCTTTTTATCTTTTTATCTAATGCGAGAAGTTTTATGACCATAAGTTCAAAGAACTGTTTTGTCGGCATATCTAACTCACCAAAACGGTCTATTATCTCCTCTTCTATCTCATAAATATCAATAGCACTCTCACACTGAGAAAGACGCCTATATATATCTAAACGCAGTCTATCTTCTGTCACTACCTCATCAGAGATATAAGCACTAATAGTAAGTTTGATGTCTACTTTTGCACGTTCACCCTCTTGAGTATTACTTAACTCTTTTATGGCATCTTCAAGCATTCTAAGATAGAGTGAATACCCAATGTTTTTTATATGTCCACTTTGAGCATCACCCACAAGATTACCACCACCACGAATCTCTAAATCATGCTGTGCTAAAACACTACCACTTCCTAAAAATGAGTTAGACTCTAGTGCAAGAAGACGTTTCTTTGCTTCATCTGTCAATACTTCTTTATTTTTGACAATAAAGTAAGCAAAACCTTCAACACTTCCCCGACCAACACGACCACGAAGTTGATGTAAATCGGCTATACCAAACCTATCGGCACCATCTACTAAGATAGTATTGACCTTAGGCATGTGAATTCCAGACTCGATGATAGAGGTTGCTATCATCAAGTCATACTCCCCTGCTTCAAACTTGAGTAACTCCTTTTCAGTCTGGACTGCTGATATTTTTGAGTGAAGCATTACAACTCTTAAGTCAGGGAGAAGTGCTTTAAGTTCACCTAATTTTATAGGCATATGATCAATAGAATTATGCACATAAAAAACCTGTCCACCACGGCGAAGCTCTCTTAAAATAACCTCTTTTACAAGTTTTTCTTCATACTCTTTGACAAAAGTTCTCACCCCTTGGCGTTCACTTGGTGCTGTTAAGAGTTGTGACATTGTTTTTATAGAGCTCATAGCTTGGTTAAGTGAGCGAGGGATAGGAGTAGCTGACATACTAAGTAGATGCACATTATGATACAACTCTTTTATACGCTCTTTTTGCTTCACCCCAAACTTATGCTCTTCATCTATGATAACCACTCCGAGCTTTTTAAACTCCAAACCAAAAAGTGAGTGAGTTCCTACAACTGTATCTATCTCTCCAGATGCAAGCCCTTTTATGATGGCATTTTTATCTTTGGTACTCACAAATCTATCAAGTTTTGCATATCGTATGCCTAAGTCAGAAAATCGCTCATCCAAAGAACGCCAGTGCTGTGCTGAGAGAAGAGTTGTTGGCACGATAAACGCAGACTGATAGCCTGACTTAAATGCTGCGAAAATAGTGTTGAGAGCTATTTCCGTTTTACCAAAACCGACATCACCACTCAGCAGTCTATCCATAATATTTCCCGTAGACATCTGAGCGAGTATATCTTTGACTGCGTTTGTTTGATCTTGTGTATACTCAAATCCTGCAAGAGCTTGAAAATCTTTGAGTTCTTGTTTGGCTAAGTTTATCTTTGGTGCTTTTATAAGAGCTCTTGCTGCTGCTGTATTTACTATCTGACCTGCTATTTCAAGTAATCGTTTTCGCACCTTCGCTTTTAGTTTTCCAAAGTTTCCTTTTCCAAGCCTATCTAAAACAGGAGTAGAACCCCCACTAGCGATATAACGGTCGATGTAGTCAAGGTTCTCAACTGGCAGTAAAATTTTATCATCACCCACATAACGAATAACTATAAAATCTTTTACCCCACCAAGAATCTCTGTCTGCTCAATAGAGTCAAAAATACCCACACCATAATCTTCATGAACAATATAGTCACCACGTTTGAGGTCATCAAGTAAAATTGCACTTTTTCTACGTCGGCGCTTCTTATCAGGTTTGTTCAGACTTATAACCATCTCATCAGGTGTTAATATGTTTAGAATATATCCGGCTGTGATTTGTGTAATGTTAGAGGTATCATAAATTCCAGCTTGTTTTATAGTCGCTGCATTTGCTGCGATGACAGTTATCTTTTTATCACGATGTACATTTAAAAGATGTTCTACATTTACTACAACTAACTCTTTTATCTCGTCATTTACAGGGAGCAGTTCCAAGTTAAAAGCTTCACGACTGATGGAAGGATTGTTTATTCCATAGGCATCTTTTAAGATGTTATCTAGGTTTCGACTCAGTTGTACATTTTTGCCTTCTAAGAAGTTCTCAGACTTGTCACCTAAGTGCCAAAATCCAAGAGAAGAGACATCTTTTACTAAAGCATCAAACTCACTACTCTCTACTGCACGACTGAGTTCATTAAATGCAGACTCATCTAGGGAGTAAAAAGCACTTCGTATCTCTATCTTGTCAAGCTCATCACCTAAAGTTCTTTGTGACTCCAGCTCAAACTCTTTTATCTGCTCTATCTCTGTGTCAAAAAAGGAGATACGAAAAGGGTTTTTACTCGAGGGAATGTATATATCTAAAATATCACCACGGTGGCTTATCTCTCCTGCAACTTGCACCATATCTACAAAAGTGTATCCCCAAAAAAGCATCTGTTCTTTAAAGGATTTCAAATCAACTTCAGCTCCAAACTCAAGTGTAGTTGTATCAAACAACTCCTCTTTAGGCAGAGGGAAGAGAAGAGTCTTTAATGGTGAAATGATAAGTGGTTTTTTCTTCGCTTTATGATATGTTTGGAGTGCAAAAAAGAGTTCGTGGAGTTCTTCTTTATATGAACGTAGGTCATCTCCAAAACTCGCACGAAAATCTGGAAAAACAATTGTATCTTGCTTGAAGTACTCAGCAACACTCTCTAAAGATTCTGATTCTTTAGTATCTTCACATATGAGAACTTCAAGAGGTCTTGAAGTTTGTGTTTTAAAGTAGTTAAATAGTGCAGTTTGTGACATTAAACTTTTGTTTTTCCTAGTGCTGGTTTGGAATCTTTTACTATTGAGTTACCTTCAAAAATTCCCTTTGATTCTATAATAAGTTCAGAAGAAGTAATCTCACCACTCACATGCCCTCCAGACTTTATTGCAACTGTTTTAGCATCAACAGTTCCTTCAACAAAACCCTGAACAACTAAATGCTCGGTAATTACATTACCTTTTACATGTCCATTTTTGCCAATATTCACCTCTTTTGAAGACTTAATCATACCCTCAAGTTCGCCATCAATATATAAATTACAAGAGAGGTTTATTTCTCCTTTAATTTTTGCACCTGCTGTAATGATTGTTGTATTCGAGTCGTTTGAATTCTCAGATGGGCCGTCGCCATTATTAAAGAGTGCCATGGTATTTTTTTCTCCTTTTGAAATATTTCGTCATAATTTTGTTGTGTCCACTTTATAAACAAAAATGGATTTACATTTCTGTGTATAAACCTTATTTCGTAGTGTAGATGTGGTCCATTACTCATTCCAGTATTACCAGTATAAGCTATGAGTGTGCCTTTTTTTACAAATGAGCCTGATTTTACCACAGTTTTGTTTAAATGCCCGTAGTATGATTTGAAACCATAGGCGTGTTCGAGGATGACTAAACGTCCAAAACCACTTTTTTTATGGTAGCCAGACCATTCTACTATAGCATCTGCTGGTGCATAAACAGGAGTATTCATAGCAGCTTTCATATCACAACCACGATGAAACTCACGTTTTCCCAAGGTTGGATGAATTCTATATCCATATCTGCTTGTTATCCCATGGTACTCTATTGGCGAGCCATTTGGTATAAGTTGCATCAACACTGCTCGTTGCTGTGAGTCTATTTTTGTAGCACTTACTCTCTCTTCTATAGAGGACTCTAACATTGGTTTAAGCCCTATAAGCTCTTCAATTTCTGAGAGTGAATCTGAGAGTTCAACAAGTTCTCGTTTTTTTCTATCGAGTGAACTATTTGTCGCTTGCATATTTTTTTGCAAGGCAATATTTCTCTCTTTTATATCTTCATAGGCTCTTTGAACTCCATCACGTTTAAGCTCTATAGCTTCAACACTATTATTAAGATAAAGAATAGTTCCTACAGCTATAAAAACCATGCTAAGTATAAATAAAGAAGCATATAGAAGTGCTTTAGTTACAAAACGGTGAACATTAAACTGTTTAACACCATTATCATCGTGAATAGTAACTGTAAAATGATTATTCACTTAGGACCTTTAAAAAAGCTTCGGCTACACTAAATGAACCAAATACTAGGTATTTTTTATTTTTATCAATTTTTTTAAATATTTTATTTTTTATCTTCATATCGTTTAATACTTTTTGCATTACACCAACAGACTCAGCCCTTTCATCGATAATATTTATAATCTCTACATCCTCAATAATCGGCTTTAAAATAGTTAAAATTTCTTTATAGTTTTTATCTCTGTAACTATTATAGACTAAAGTATATTTAAACTCTTTTAAACTCTCTAAAATTGCTTTTGCAGCAAGTATATTATGTCCAACATCGAGTAAAATATTATCTCTAACCTGAGTGATTCGTCCATAAAGTCTAGCATTATTAAAGTTCTCAACTTCATACTCTATATTTAAAAATTTTAATGCAGTGACTGCTAAAGTTAGGTTCTCTATTAGGTAAGATACAAGGCTATTATTTTCTGCTATTTTTTCTATTTTTTCTCTATCTTGTACTTCTATATAAGTCATGAACTTCTTAATAGAAACATTGTTTATTGATGCAATTTCCTCTGCTACAGTATAAACTTCCTGATACTTTTGAGTAGCGATAATTGCATCTTTTTGTATAGCATTTAACTTAGTTTTTGCTATGGCTTTTATTGTAGAACCTAAAAATGCTTCATGGTCTATACCTATTGGTGTCACAAGTGTTAAAATTTTAGGGAACACTGCTGTAGCATCATGTTCTCCACCAAGTCCTGCTTCTAAAACAACATAATCCATATCCTTATATATGAGTAAAGCTAAAAATGTTGTATACTCAAAATAACTAAGAGAATCAGCATCCTCTTTAGAGAGAATTTTCAGGAGTTGTTTGTGAGTAGTATTTAAAACTTCATCACTTACACAAGCACCATTAAGCCATATACGTTCATTAAACTCTAAAATATGAGGGGAGGTGTAATGTCCAACATTAAAAGAAAGATTATGGAGTGCCGTTGCAAGGAACCTACCTGTTGTACCCTTACCGTTTGTCCCAATAAGATGAATTATTTTAGGAATTTTTAAATGGTTTTTTATCTTTTGATACACCTTTGGCATGCGAGTGTAATCAATTTTATCATAAAAGAGAGGCTTATTATCTAAAAAAGTTTTTAGCACTACTTTTTCTTATACTCTACTCTATTTCGACCATTTGTCTTAGCGACATAGAGATACTCATCAGCCGAATTAATTGTAGCACTTAGAGAAATATGCTTTTTTCGCTCAGAAACACCTGAACTTACAGTTACACTTATGCGTTTTCCTTTATACATAAAACGAGCTTTCTCTACATGTTTTCTTACTTTCTCTGCAAATATCACACCACCTTTTGTATCTGTTTCACTGAGAATCGCCAAGAACTCTTCCCCTCCAAAACGGCCTACAACATCAACACTGCGACACTCTTTTTTAAGTATTTTTGCAAACGCAACAAGAACAGCATCTCCAGCATCATGTCCAAAAGTGTCATTTACATCTTTAAATTTATCTAGATCAAACATAACAACAGAAAAGTTTCTCTTATAGCGTTTAAACTCTGCTTCTTTTATCTCCATAAAATCATCAAGAGCACGACGGTTATAAAGTTTTGTAAGAAAATCTTCTTTGGACTCTTCTTTTGCTGCAGCTAACTCTTTTTCTAGTTTTTTCACTTTTACTGAAAGTGCATTTACTTCACCACTATGGTTTTTTAAGTCTTTACTGAGGAGTTGTGTGTTTTTTTCTAAGGCAATAGCAATAGTATAGAGTTTTTTATGTGCTGTTTTAAAGTTTTTAATAGGGTCTTCGCCATAAGCTTCTAGGTCTTTTTTTATAGACTGAATCTCTTCATTTGAGTTGTCTGATTTCTCTATCATATCGATTAAACGCAGGCTAAGTTTATCTAAAACACCATCGATGGACTCAACCATCTCTTTAACACTCTCCTTATCAAGTGCTATTCTAAGGGATATTGCTGTTTTTATCTCTTGTTCTATACTGTCGCTCTCAAGTAAACTAGGGTTTTGACGAATCTTTATACTGATGTTCGCTATGGTATCATTCACACTAGAAGCGATTGATGGTACAAATGATGACACAAGCAACTTAGAGACTTTTTCTAAAACAGAACTATTCTCCACCATAGAAGTACTACCTGCTTCTAAATTTAATGCCTCTATACTTTTCTTTAGATCACTACTATCAACACTGCCTAAAGCTTTAAGTTTTTGCAAAAAAGTATCATCGTATGTTGTTAAAAAGTTTACCCATCTTTGTCTAAAGGCATCTATCTGTTCAGCTTTGGCACCTGCTCCTAAAATATCTATAGTTTTTTTAGCCAGTTCTGCTGCTTCTTTGTTATGTAAAACTTCTACAGCCTGAAGAATTCTTTTTGTAAGTAAGTTTTGAGCTTCAATTGTTTGAGTAGCTTGAGTAGGGTTTGTACGGTTAAGCTTGGAGATGATAAAACGAACAAATTCATGCTGTGTTTTGATGTGGTAATTTTTAAGATCTTTTTGAAATTCAGAATTTAATGATTTTGTAAATTTTTCTAAATGATTACAGTCTTCTACATTCATCCCAGCTTTTTTTGCCTCTTTACAAAAAGCTTCTGCATAAAAATCTGGAGTGAGTAGTTTCCCCTCTAGTTTTAATCTTTTAACTGCTTTGTTTATAATTGCATCAATTGTCATTTTATCCCCTTATTTTACTTGTGAGCCTTCAGCTGAGACTTGTGCAACAAATGCTGAAATAGCTTTAAACGAGCTAAATTTAATAGCATCAAAACGTTGCTGTTCTGTAAGCACTGAGTTTGGAGTAATAGCAAAGTCATAAGTTCCAACTGCCGTATAGTTCTTTTTTATCTCTTTACTCTCACGTGTAATCATTAAAGTAATTCTCGCACGATACCCAATAATGAAACCGTTTGTATCATACTGAACAGGAGTATACGATGGTACACTCATTCGCAAACTTAGGTGTGTAGTAGCATATCGTTTTTCTACTAAATTAGAATGGAAAATTTCTATAACAGCCTTATCAACAGCATCTTTTATTATCACACTGTTTTCAGGGTCTGTTTGAGAGATAACAACACTCGTACTTACCCTATTACCCAGTACTTCACGGGCATACTTCGAACTTGGTTTATATCCACAGCCAACCACACCTATTATAAATGCTAGTAAAGATAGTATACCTACTTGTGAATATTTTATCAAGTTTAGCCTTTTATCACTAAGTTAACAAGTTTTTTAGGAACTACTATCTCTTTTACTATTGTCTTATCCTCTAACCATTTTTCAACTTTAGCCTTAGCAAGTGCTAAGATTTCATCTTTAGTAGCATCAAGTTCTACTTCTATCTCTCCACGATTTTTACCGTTTATAGCCACACCTAAAACAAAACTCTCTTCAATAAAAACTT
>DQSP01000008.1 GCA_015663215.1 Sulfurimonas sp. | reverse complement strand
TAAATATTTTTCTTTTTATCTAAAAGAGAAGCAGAGATAAGAAAATAAAAATGCTCACCATCTATTTTCATCTTTGCTTTATGCTTCTTATCTATAAAATTCACCAAAAACTCTATCCAGCTTGCTTCATCTTGTGGTGGTGCTAGATATCCATCTTCAACTTCAAAAAAGTTCGATATACAAGCATGAGTATTTGTAAAGTCTTTTAAATTTTTGCAACTCTTAAAGTAATGAAAAAAAGTTTTATTTGCGGTGACTATATTTTTCATATCATGAACAATAACTATATTTGAAGAGTTGTCAATTATCTCTTTATAGTATGTTTTTTGTTGTAGAGTTTTTTTTGATAAAAGATATGCTGCGAACATGCTCACTACCACTAATAAAATACAAAAGATATTATTTAACTCTAAAAGGTCATCCACATTACTTCTCCATAAATGTTTTTAAAACTTCTACACTAAGCCCCATCGCCGTAGACTCAAACCCTCGGACTTCTTTGATGTAAGCCTTGCAAAAGCCCTCAACCATACAAGCACCAGCCTTTCCTCTCCACTCTCCGCTCTCTAAGTACTCATCTAAGGCATCACTCTCAAATGCATCAAATAAATAATCAGTTTGTGATATGTCTATAATCTTTTTATACTTTGAATGATAAATCATGCAAGTAATGATAGAGGTGATATTGCCACTTTGTGCAGTCAATATTTCCCTTGCATCATCAAGTGAACTAGCTTTACGCAAAATCTTTCCTTGTGAAGTCACAACTGTATCTGCAACAAGTAAAGGCATATCGTCATAACCAAAAGCTTTCATATTTGCCTCATACTTGCCTAATGTTGCTTGATACACGAAGTTTTTAGCAGATGTTGCAACTATTTTTTCTTCATCAAAATCAACACTCTCTTGTGTAAATGCCACACTGGCATTTCTAAGTAACATTGAACGAGTTTGAGATGATGAAGCTAGGCGTAACATCTAGTATGCATTCCTTAAAAATACACCCATATAAATGGCTACTATTCCAAGAACTATATTAAGAGGAACCATATATTTTCCAATGAGACCTAGTTTATCTTTTGCACCAGTTGCATCGCCCTTATCTAAAAGTTTATCAGCTTGACTTCTAAAGATAGCCATAAGAGCTAAGTTTGCCGCCATTACCATCCAAATAGCTTCTTTTATATGTATC
Organism: Sulfurimonas sp.; assembly: GCA_015663215.1. Lineage (GTDB taxonomy): Bacteria > Campylobacterota > Campylobacteria > Campylobacterales > Sulfurimonadaceae > Sulfurimonas. The sequence continues at coordinate 3,000 of DQSP01000008.1, read as the reverse complement.
ATATTATAAAGAATCATAGCGGCCTCATCGATTACATTATGGTCTGCATCTACAGCAGCTTCACGGAAGCCAAGTCCAACAGCCATGATAACTGCTGTAATAATTAAAATAATTACAAAAGGAGTCACAATCACAAAAAGACGTTTGAGGGCATGAGAAATTCTCTCTAAACGGTTCAGAGGTGACTCAATATGTAAAAAAGAGTTGTGTGCTGCAAAACGCATAGCAATCATACCACCCACCCAAACAACTGCTGAGATTACATGTAAAAAAACTATCGGAGTACGATAATCTGCAAATATTTCATAAATTAACTCTTTCATTAGTTAAGTTCCTCTGTTATAAATTTGAGTGCTGCCTCTTTAGCCTCAGGTAATTTAGCTGGAAGTTTTCCACCTGCTTGTGCGAAGTCTGGACGACCACCGCCACCCCCACCTAAGATAGGAGCGATTTTTTTAATCCAGTCACCAGCCTTGGCATTTGCATCTTTAACACCACAAGCGATGAGCACTTTATCACCCTTGACTTGAAAAAGCATAGCACAGAGTTTTTCGTTTTCATTCTTTAAAGCATCAATTTTTTCTTTGATGTCTCCCGATGGGTACTCTTCTACAACTACAGTCACACCATTGATATCACTTGCTACAACTTCCACTTTAGAAGCATTTTGAGCCTCTTTGAGTTCAGTTTTTAGCTCATTGACTGATGATTTAAGTCTATTTATTCCTGCGATTACATCAAGGTTTTTAACCTCTTGTGAAGCAGTTTGAACAAGTGCTCTTTGCTCACAGAAGTACTTATATGCTGCGTTTCCACAAACAGCTTCTATTCTACGAACCCCCGCTGAAACACCAGACTCTTTAGTGATGATAAAGCTACCAATATTTGCAGTATTACTCACATGAACCCCACCACAAAACTCAATACTCGCATCTGCAAAACTCACCACTCGAACCTCATCGCCATACTTCTCGCCAAACTGACTTTTAGCACCGCTCTTTTTAGCATCATCAATGCCTAAAACTTCTGTCTTAGTAGGAATCTGACGCATAATTTCGTTGTTTACACGGGTCTCTATTTCACTTAACTCTTGAGCTGAAATAGCCTTTGGATGTGAAAAATCAAAACGTAAACGCGAAGCATCATTAAGTGAACCTGCTTGTGCTATATGATCACCTAATACATCTGAAAGAACTGCATGAAGCAAGTGAGTTGCAGAGTGATGTTTGATGATTTCATTACGAGACATATCTACTTTTGCATCAACTACAGTTCCAACTTTTAACTCTTTACTCACCTTTATCTCAACAAGAGAAAGACCAAAAAACTTCTTCGTATCAAGAACTTTGGCAAAACCTTCAAGCTCACCCTCATCACCAGTCTGTCCACCACTCTCAGCATAAAAAGGAGTCACATCAAGAAGTGCCCAACCAGACTCTCCTGTATTTAAACTCTCTACTCTTTTGTACTCAACATTTAGTAGTGCTTGAACCTCACCTGAGTGTGCCATAAACTCATAACCCACAAAAATATTCTCACCAAACTCTTCTAAAAGTGCTTTAAAGTCACCTTGAGTTGCCGCGTCACCTGAGCCTTTCCAAGCTGCTTTTGCACGAGTTCTCTGCTCAAGCATAAGCTCTTCAAACTTCGATGTATCAAGTTTTAAGTTTTTCTCTTTGAGCATATCTTGTGTGAGGTCAAGTGGAAAACCAAAAGTATCATAAAGCTTAAATGCCACTGCACCACTAAATGTATCTTTAGTATTTTTGAGTTCTTCGTCAAAAAGAGCTATTCCAGACTCAATAGTCTTAAAAAATCTTGCTTCTTCAAGTTCTATCTGCTCTTTAACAGCCTCTTTTTTTGTTTGTAAGTAATCATACTCAGTACCCATAATATCGACAAGAGTATCTACAATCTTAAACATAAAAGGAGCACGAAATCCAAGCAGATATCCATGACGAACAGCGCGGCGTAAAATTCTGCGAAGAACATAACCACGACCCTCATTTGAGAAGTTAGTACCCTGAGAGAGTAAGAAAACTGATGTTCTGATGTGATCAGCGATAACACGGTATGAAGCACCTGTTTCGTAGAGATACTCTTTGCCTATCATCTTCTCAACTTTTTCTATCAAAGGCATAAAAAGTGAAGAGCCATAGTTAGAAGTTTTGCCTTCTTTTATAGCCACAACTCTCTCTAGCCCCATACCAGTGTCTATAGAAGGGTGTGCAAGAGGAAGTCTCTCTCCACCTTTTTCTTTTACTTCATACTGCATAAAAACAAGGTTCCAGATCTCTAAAAATCTATCACCCTCTCCACCCATTACATCTTCAGGGCCATTAAACTCTTCGGCTCCCTGATCATAAAAAATCTCAGAACAAGGGCCACATGGGCCTGTATCACCCATAGACCAGAAGTTATCTGCATCACCTAAACGCATAATTCGATCAGCACTTATATGTTTCTTCCATAGCTCTTCAGCTTCATCATCTGAGTCATGAACTGTTACCCAAAGCTTATCAATATCAAGCTTGATAACTTCAGTGATAAACTCCCATGCATAGGCAATAGCCTCTTCTTTAAAATAATCACCAAAAGAGAAGTTACCCATCATTTCAAAAAAAGTATGATGACGAGCTGTATGCCCTACATTTTCAAGGTCATTATGTTTTCCACCTGCACGGATACAAGTTTGACATGAGGTTGCACGAGGGTTAGAGGGGATAGGAATTTCACCTGTAAAAATGGACTTAAACGGAACCATTCCGGCGTTGTTAAAAAGAAGAGTTGCATCATCAGGAACAAGTGGTCCTGAAGCAACTCTTCTATGTTTTTTAGATTCGAAAAATTTTAAATACTCTTCTTTGATATTCATAGATACATCTCTTTTATAAAATTACGCGATTATATCTAAAATGTACTAAAAATATCTATGAGAAGAAGAAAGTTTACTCGCCTTGTCCAAGAGAGTAAGCAAGTTCACCTTCTAATTTGTAAAGG
>DQSP01000237.1 GCA_015663215.1 Sulfurimonas sp. | reverse complement strand
GTAGGATACAGTGCCTTGTATTTAAGAGTTCCAAGACTTATGCAATATCTTCAAACGATTAGAGGTGATGAGGAGTATCTCAAATATTTAGCAAAACTCAAAAGAATCAATCTTCTTATTCTTGATGACTTTGGCGTGAGTCCACTCAAAGCTGCCGAAGCTAGAGACTTGCTTGAGATAGTTGAAGATAGAGTAAATCAATCATCTCTCATAGTAACATCTCAACTTGCAATTAAAGATTGGCATGGGTATCTGCATAATGCAACTATAGCAGATGCCATTTTAGATAGGATTGTACACAATGCATACAAGATAGAATTTCAAGGAGATGCAGACTCACAACGCAAGAAAAATGCTAAAGAAGCAATGAAATAGTAAAAAACATTCTTCCACTTACTCTCATTTATGCTACAATTTTACATGCTTGTTTGAGACTCAAAAAAGTGGAAGACTGGGAGTGAAACGGGTGGAAGAATAAAGTGAAATATGCACCCAAAGAAGCTTTTATGTATGCCCTTCCTAAAGAGATGTATGAAAAACATGGTATTAGAAGGTATGGTTTTCATGGCTCATCACATTCATATATCACAAAAGAAGCAGCAAGATTGTTAAACAAAGATGTTGATGAGATAAACTTAATCAGCTTACATCTTGGAAATGGTGCAAGTTCTTGTGCTATAAAAAATGGAAAAAGTATAGACACTTCAATGGGCTTTACTCCGCTTGAGGGGTTGGTTATGGGAAGTAGAAGTGGTGATATCGACCCTGCAATAGTTCTTTTTATGCAAAGAGAGTTAGGCATGAGTCTGGACGAGGTGGATAAGTGCTTAAACAAAGAGTCAGGACTTCTAGGAATCTGTCATGAAAATGATGTAAGAAAGATTTTAGCATCAAATGATGAAGATGCAATACTAGCACTCAATGTGATGACTCGTCGTATAGTTAAATATATTGGAGCTTATATAGCTCTTTTAGGTTCAGTTGATGCTGTTGTTTTTACTGGAGGAATAGGTGAGAATTCTTCATATATAAGAGAAAAAATTATGGATAGTAAAATGTTTGAAAATCTTAAAGTACTTGTAATTAAAACAGATGAAGAGTTGGAAATTGCTAGTCAAACTATGGAAGTTTTAGGAAGTAGTATTTAAAGTTGTTTGTTTGGAAGTTGTTAGAAAAGATTTACAGGCTAAAGAGCCTGTAAATGGGGTCACTAATTAAAGTGGAGTTACGTTCTCAGCTTGAGGACCTTTTTGACCTTCGCCAACCTCGAAAGTTACTCTTTGACCTTCTGCAAGTGAAACACGTCCACCTGTAGTGTTGTTAACTTGACGGAAATGTACGAATACATCCTTTCCACCATTGTCTTGTTCTATGAAACCATAACCTTTTTCGTCGTTAAACCATTTAACTTTACCGTCTTCTAATTGTGCCATTGCATTGCCTTGTATATAAAAAATTCACAATGAAAATCAATTCATTTGTGGAGTCAAAAATTGGAGAGTCTTTAGGGGTCTAAATGCAAATAACGCAAAATTACACACTAAAGATGAACTCGAGCCTCATCTTTCATCAGGAACATTATAACAAAATATAGAAGAAAAAAACAAGGTATTTGTAATATTTATGCGAATACTTCTTGAAGTAAGCTATTATTGGTGCTTAGCTCTTCTAATTTCTTTAGATTTTCACTCTTTAAAGGTGTTTTGTTTAAAGATTGTGTCAGTTTTACTAAAAATGAGTAAGATGAAAAGTCTGCTTTTTTTCTTAAAAGTGCTAATTTGCTTAACTCATTATAGAAAGCTTCTTGTTTAGTGCCTGTATGATGTAAATAATTTGAGACCATTATAGATAGTAGATCTTCATTATCATTTGTAAAATTTTGTGCAATTTCTAGTGCTTTGTCTTCCTCTATGCCGCGTTTGACTAAAGTTCGTGCAATTTTTGTACTAATGGAGTTGGATTGTTGTTTTATAGTTCTTGTTATCTCTCGTGGAAGAGCACTACTAAAGGCAAGTGTTGTCGCTAAAAGTGTTAATGTTAGTATCTTTTTAGTCATAATGTGTTTTTCCTTATAAAATATTATTTAAAACTTGTCGATATAGGTAGTATAATAACTAATATTAAACAAAAGGATACATAATGCAAATATCAGCAAACTTATCAAGTGCGAGTGCTTCACAAAATTCAAGTGCTATAAAAACTAACTTTACTGAGAAAATAAGTAAGCAAGAAGCTACAGAGATACGAGCAAAAATTACTGAGAATGCGAATGCTTTTGCTTTAAAGTCTTTCAATATTCAAGGAACTTTAGTTTCTCAAAAAGTTAATATAGAAGACGAATATGCAGATTTTCAAACATTTTTAAGTGATATAGGTTATGAAGGTAAGCAAATAGCAAGTCTTTCACAAGAAGAAGCAGGTACATTAGTGTCTGAAGATGGATTTTTCGGTATCAAACAAACATCTGAGCGAATTGCAAACTTTGTTATAGCTGGTGCGGGTGGTGATGAGAGTATGCTTAGATCAGGAAGAGAAGGAATGTTACAGGGTTTTAAAGATGCTGAGGCTATGTGGGGAGGGAAACTTCCTGATATATCTCAAGAAACAATGAAAAAAGCAGTAGAATTAGTAGATAAAAAAATGTATGACTTAGGATTTTCTATTTTAAATCAAGAAGCATAAATTTTATCACTATAAGGAAGCTTAGGTTATGTTAGAGAAACATTTTACTGAACAAACAGCAATTTTTTTTAGTGTAACTAAGTGGATGTTCCTTTCATCTTTAATTGGTATCGTTATTGGTGCTGCAGTGAGCTTCTTTTTAAATATTTTAACCTACTCTGAATCTACACGATCACTTCTTCCTTTCTCATACTATTATCTTTTACCACTTGTACTTGTTTTTACTGTTTGGCTAGTGAAGACATTTGCTCCCTCTGCACAAGGTCATGGAACTGAAAAAGTGATTTCAGCAGTGCACAAAAAAGATGCTAAAATTGATGTGTCTGTTATACCTGTAAAAACCTTAGCAACAATTGTAACGATTTTAGCGGGAGGTTCTGTTGGTAAGGAAGGACCTGCAGCTCAAATAGGGGCAGGAATTGCATCTCTGTTTTCAACAACCTTTAAATTTAAAAAGCAGGATAGAAGAAAGTTAGTGATTTGTGGTATTAGTGCTGGTTTGCTTCCGTTTTTGGGACACCTATCGCTGGTGCGATATTTGGTGTCGAGGTTCTTATTATTGGTGTGATTATGTATGATGTTTTACTACCCTCGTTTATCGCGGGATTTGCTGCATTTACTACAGCTAGGTTTTTAGGTATAGATTATACATATTATGATTTACACTTTTTTCAAGATGTATCTTTAGACATAACTCTTATTAGTAAAGTTGTTTTGGCAGGTCTCTTCTTTGGGTTTATATCAGATTTTATAATCACTACTGTTTCAAAAATGGAAAAATATATAAATCTCATTAAAATAAGTATCTATATAAAAGCTTTTGTTGGTGGAAGTATTATTGTCGCAATGACACTTGTTTTTGGAGAACAGTATATAGGTTTAGGTTTAGATACCATCGCTCAAACACTCAATCCTACTATCCCTCTAATAGAAGATGTTCATTGGTACACCTTTATTTTAAAAACTCTTTTTACATCATTGTCTCTTGCCTCTGGTGGTAGTGGTGGGGTTATTACTCCTATATTTTACATTGGAGCGACAAGTGGACATACTTTCGGAACTATTGTATCTCCGGAGCATGT
>DQSP01000282.1 GCA_015663215.1 Sulfurimonas sp. | reverse complement strand
TGACATCCTAAAAAAGGCAACCGCATACTTCGCCAAAGAAACTCTATAAAGTATGCGTGGATGAAAGAGTATGAAGAAGCGTTTAATATCACAGTGATGTGTAAAGTTTTAAAAGTAAACCGTAGTGCCTACTACCACTGGATAAACAATGGGTGCATCGTAAATAAAGTAGATGAAAGACTCAATCAACTCATCAAAGATATATTTTATCAGTATCGCGAAGTCTATGGCACTAGACGTATCAAAAGGTATTAGTTCAAGAGTATGGTGTAATTATATCTACTAGAAAGATAGCTAGAAGCATGAAAGAAGTGGGAGTTGTTGTAAAGATGAAGCGTAAGTTTAAAGTCAGAACCACAGACTCAAGCCATAACTACAATATCTCCCCCAATAGATTACAACGTGACTTTAGAACCAATGTACCTGATGAAGTCTATGTAGGTGACATTACTTACATACACACACAACAAGGCTGGCTATATCTTGCTGTTGTGATAGATTTATTCTCACGTAAAGTTGTAGGTTGGTCAATGGATGATAATATGGAAACACCTCTAGTCAATAAGGCACTTCAAATGGCACTACATACGAGAAAACCACCGCCACATCTTATATGGCATACAGATAGAGGTAGTCAGTATGCTTCTGATTCTCATAGAAAACTACTTTCAGAACATGACATAGTCCAAAGTATGAGTAGAAAAGGTGACTGTTGGGACAATGCAGTGAGTGAAAGTTTCTTTCATTCGCTAAAGACTGAACTTGTACATCACGAACGCTTTAAAACAAGAGCTGAGGCTAATCAAGCTATCTTTGAATACATAGAGGTGTTTTATAACAGGCAGAGGCTACATTCAACGAATGATTACATGTCTCCAGTCAATTATGAGCTTAAGATGCTAGAATATCAAACGGCTGCGTAATATTTAGGGGAACTTGTCTGAAATATGGGTAGCACATCACACAAGTCTGATTTAGCCTATCATACTCCAACCTTTTCTTTTTGGAGTTCTAGTGTACATTCATGTGCAAACCATACAAATACTCTTAAATTGGTAAACTTTAAAGATGGTTCAGTTGCCAATGATGGAGATATACACACCTTTCATAATGTACGATGTGTACGATCAGACATTAAGGCAGTAGATACGTCAGTGGGTACTGAAGAGAAGTATTATACTTTTGAAGTAACGACCACACCTTCTTCAGCAAAAGTAAGGATTATGAATATAAAACCAAAATACCATGATGGCATAAAGTTGATGGGGGGAGAGCATGATATTTCTATCTCTAAAAAAGGCTATATTGTTGAACGGTTTTCTATTATGGTTGATGAGGATACCCATCTTTTTATTGATTTAAAAAGACGAAAAAAGCCTAAGCATAAGAAAAAAAATACGAATAAATATTCAGATTTCAATAATGTACAATATGCTCCAGAAAATTCTTTTAAGGGTAATTCTTCACAAAGAAAGTTATCGAACCCATATAAAGGTTCCACGCATATACCCATGGAACAAGTTAAAGACCCTGGTCAAGAAAGGCTTAGAATCCTTTTTGATTTATAGGTTTTTTAATTTAATAGGTAAAGGTAGTATTAATAACTTACTTTTTATCCAAAGGATAATAACCTTTAGCTGACCCATAAGGACTAGAAGAGATTTTAACAACTTCACTACTTTTCTTTAACTCTGATGTATTTTGAACAATCATAATGTCAAATCTTGCCACATCATAATTAGGCTTTTTTGCCACTACCATGATACCTGTGTCATTACTTTTTGTCTCTTGGACTTTTTTGTCTTTCTTTGTAGAGGCAATCTTCTGCATAATCTTTTTTACCTCTATAGCTTTGAGTTTCTTTTTGCTAGATAAAATATATACATGCTCTACACCTACATCATTTGAGATAAAGCTATAGTTGGCAGAAGACTCTGGTACTGTGTAGGCTATATCTTTCTTGTACGCATTGTAGGACTCAAACTTGTTGGGCAGTATGAGCCTAGGCTTTTTATCTTTCCTTACACTCCAAAAATACATAAATGCATTTTTGCGAAGTTTTATCTCTATACCTATTGTGTCTCCAGTAAGATAACTTGCCCTACCGCTACGTGCATAGACAATGTTACTATGTTTCGCCAGATAAATAACCTTTTGTTCCATAGCATTGTGGGCTGTAGCATTTGTATCTACCTGCAGTGCTGAGCATCTAACAGGCAGCATGTAGACGCTATGAGTATTTTTTTTAACATGAAGTTCTCCTTTAAATATGTGATTTCATAGAGTTATACTAATCAACAGATTTAATTCCCTTTTGACAATGTGAATGATTTAATTACTTCATTAAATATTGGTTTCTAGTCTAAAAATCTAAGGCAAGGAAATAAAAATACTTACTTAGTATAAAGCTATGTAAGACATCAGACATAAAGGAGTAAATGATGATTATAATGGCTAGACATGCTAAGCTAAGAGTTAAAGAAAGATTGGGTTTACCAAAAAGAGCTCACTTAAGACACATCAAGCGTGTACTGACAACAGGAGAGTTGTTTTCACGTACTGGCTATGAACAGTTCAAAGTACTACATAAGGAGTTAAAGCGAGATTTAGTGTGGCTTAAAACCTAAGCAAAGCACGGTATTATCGAGTCTAAAAAGGAATTGTTTACAGAT
>DQSP01000026.1 GCA_015663215.1 Sulfurimonas sp. | reverse complement strand
TTCGCATGGTTAGTTTTTATAAACATTGCTAATTCATACATGGTTGTCAAGCCCTTATCTAACGCCAATTGAAACAGGGCTTTACCATTTTCACTGTAAATCATAATCCATCCTTTTCTATCTTTTCTAATTCATAACGCAAACTATATGAAATCTTTATCTTTCCTACTTCACGACGCAAATTATATAAAAGCTTTATCTTTCCGCTTAAGCCAATTCGTATTAATTGAAGTTGTTTATCAGTACGCAGATTGGCTATAGGATGACGGTATCTCTCATCGTCATAAATTTTTTTTATCTCGTCATCTATAAGTCTTGTAACCTTACTCATAGCGTCTTTTCTTTCTTCACTCATAGTAATTCCTTTATAACATAAGGCGAAGCCTTACTGTTTTTTAAATAAAGGCTCACAATACGCCTCTAGCATCCTCTTAGCCACAGCATTAGCACTTTTTTCTTTAGGAAAATCTATCATGCCTTCAAGTACCTCTTTTAACTCTTCATCTATATGAAAAGCTAATTTAACAGTAGCTTTTGACCGACCCTTTATCGGTCTACCACCTTTTTTAGTTTCATTCTCTCCAGCTTCTTTTCTATCAGCCTCTGCAAAGCTCGTATTTGGTGCTTCTGTATCACCCAGTACATCATCTATATTCATTCTTTTTTTAGCCATTATTTCCCATCCTTTACATACTTTAATAACGCTTTGTACTCAGCCAATATATTACGCTGTGTATAAGCTATTTGTTTGCTTTCTGCTTCAAGCTCTAACGGACTTTGTCCAAACTCTAAAGCATTTTTAAAGAGCTTCGTTTTTCTAAGAGCTATCACAGGCATATCGCTAAAAACATTCTGTAAAGCCTCTTTGACTTCATCAAAATCTTTATCACCCTCTAGCCGTGTGGCCACCACCAAAAAGTTACTATTATGTGCTTTGAGCTGGTTAATGGTCTTAATGGCTTTCATTTTGCTATTAAGGTCATTGATGCAAGGCACTATCACTAAATCACTAGCTTTAATTACATCAAGCACACCAGTATCTACAAAACCACCAAAATCATAGACAACATCATCTATAATCTTAGGTTGTTTCATTATCTTAGCACTACCAGCATAAGCCTTTTCAATCACACTATCATCATTACTAATGAGAAAATAATCAAGGTCTTTAGCAAGTGCAAAAGCTATAGCCGTCTTACCAGCTCCTCCGTCTAGGGTTATTATCGATATTCTCATCTAAACACCTTTTAAGCCCATGTAATGCTCAGGAGTACTAAGCCCAGCGTCATACTTATGCCCAAGTATTTTAGCCTTATACTCCTCTCTATCTTTCCAACTACCATTATTCCCATTTTTTAGCCACATCATTTCACTATATATCTCTCTTATCTCTTTATAACTATAACTTGTACCAATCAGTCTTTTAAGTGCATTGTTAAAAGGACTGTTAAATTTACTATTGACCTGTGCAGGTGTAAGTTCTTCTGTCTTAAGGTGTTCTTGTACATAAGTAAGTAATTTTTGCAAAAGCTCAAAGTCACCATTGAGTGCGTAAGCTTCTATACTTTTACCATCTTTACCGTTTTTAAGTATTCCATCATAAAACCAAGTACCTTTCCGATTTGCAATTTTAAGTGTCTTAAGTATTTCAGATTGCCTACGTCCTGTAACTAGGGCTAAATATGTAGCATACACATAAGCAGTAGCCCTCTCTATAGTGAACTGTCTACTCTTTGTACTCAATATAGCCTCCTCGCCACCCTCTATAAGATCTTGTAGTTTAGAGATAACATCCTCTATGTGTTTTATACTAAACGTTTCGCTATCATCTGCCATTTTTTCTTTTTTAGAGGTAACTACCTTTTCTTTCAAACTCTCATACAACTTCGCAGGTGGTAAAAATATAGCCAATGCCATATCTTTATGTTCACTCGTACTGTCTTTTATGATATTACGCATCTTTGTGTAGTATTGCTTAGAAGTATTCAACGCCCTACCTCCTATCCAACAGTAAGGGATATACTCACACACCACGCTTTGCACATCACGGCTGCTATTTGCACTCTCTAGCTTCTCTTTGAACTGTTCTTCTATATCTGCTGGGTCAATTACACCATAAACATCCAAAAGTAGCTCAGGTGTACTAGATTGAGACTTACTAGTCTCATTGTTACCCTTATTTTTTAAGAGTTGTTCCATCATATCTTTGAGTTCTGCTATTTGGCTAGACTCATCCACGCCAGTAGCTTCTTTAGTCCATACAACCCACTCCTCAACCTTGGCACTCATCATATTATAAGGATTTCCTTTTTCATCCACCACTTGACCATCCACAAGCTCTATAAAACTCGCTATCCATTCAGCAGAACGCACACGCTCCCCACTATATAAAGCCTTTAATGCCTCATCTTTACTTATCACAGCACCACTCTTTTCTACAGGCTCAACCCATATTACCCATTCATTTTCTTTAGCATCCATTATATTAAATGCCTCATCTTCATTGGTGCTAATTCTCCCCTTTATAGCTTCTATGTAGGTATGTTCATCCCAACTAGTAGCTCTCACACGCTTACCACCAAAAACCTCAGCCAATATCTCATCTTTAGTCATTTTTTGCATTTTAATCCTTTTATAAATTTCTTACAAAATAATTATACATTAAACAAACTTAAATTAATCATGTAAACATAAAAACATATAAATATTACAATATCCTTATATGCTACCAAAATGTATATATATGTAAGTATGTTTATATGTTATTCACATGGTATAGGTGCAACATGTGAATAATAACTAATCATAAAGCCAAGTTTAAAGATTAGTTTTATTTATATTTCTTTAGAAATGTGAATAAGTCAAGATTAGTGTTAAAGTTATTCACATAAAACTAAACTTAAAAACTAATTTTCAAATATAGCTAATCAT
>DQSP01000082.1 GCA_015663215.1 Sulfurimonas sp. | reverse complement strand
ACTTCCCCTTCTCACTACTATACTATGAAAGACGGATATCGATTTGGTATCATTGAGCCGTATGCAGATGACTTTTGTAAACAATGTAACCGAATTAGACTAACAGCAGAAGGTAATCTCATCCCTTGTCTTTATTTTGATGAAGCTATGAGTATCTCGGAGTCCATTAAACGCGGAGATATAAAAGGTGCGGCAGCTGTTTTAAAAGAAGTTGTGAGAACAAAACCTGAAAAAAACCGTTGGGGTGGAGATGATGATGAAGTATCCTCTCGGGCTTTTTATGAGACTGGTGGCTAAAGGTGATATATTTAGTTGAGCATTTTTACTCCATTCAGGGGGAAGGAAAGTACGTAGGAACACCTAGTCTTTTTTTCCGTTTTGGCGGGTGCAATATGAAATGCGAAGGCTTTGGCTGTAGTGAAAAAGCAGAAGATGGAACCGATGTGCTTGGTTGTGATACTGTGTATGCAGTAAACAAAGAACATTTTTCTCACAGCTGGATACCCATAAGTAAGCCTGAAGAACTTTTAAATGTTTTAGACCTTTATGAACTTCCAAACACAGTAGATATAGTGCTAACAGGTGGAGAACCACTCATCTATGCTAATGATATTGTTTTTATAAAATTTTTAGAAGTGCTTATAGAAAATGGGCATAAGATTACCTTTGAAACTAATGGCTCTTTGGATGTAGACTTTGTGAAACATAGTGTTTACAGAGAGTGCTTTTTTGCACTCTCTGTAAAACTGAGTAACTCAAAAGAACCTCTCTCAAAGCGACTTCGTGGAGATGTTATTTATAATATTGCATCAAACGCCAAAGATGCTTTTTTTAAGTTTAGCATAGATGCTGAGTCGATTACCTTAGGGCTTGAAGAGGAGTTAAGTGAAATCCTGCTTCATTCGCCAAAAACAAAGGTTTACTGTATGCCTGTTGGTGGGAGCCGTGAAGAAGTTGAGAAAAATACAGAGCCACTCATAGAGTTTTGTAAAGCAAAAGGGTATAATTTCTCAGATAGACTTCATATAAGAATTTGGGATGTCAATAAAGGAGTATAGAATTGTAAATCGATTCTATTTTAGAGGACAAATCCTCGCTTTGCTCTGAGCCTCCATAACAGAGTCGATTTACAAGTCATCAGAAGGAATACAGAGTGATAATAAGAAAAAAATTCAAGTTTGAAAATGCTCATATAGTTCGTGGCTGTTCAAGTGTAAAGTGCCGCAGTTCTGTTCATGGTCACTCGTACATAGTCGAACTTCTTTTTGAGTCCAACTTTTTAGATAATGGTCAAATGGTGTATGACTTTGGACTTATGAAGCAAAATATGAAAGATTTAGTTGAGTCTTTTGACCATGCTATCACACTTTGGAGTGAAGATGATGCTTCGTATGTTGATGATATGAAAAAACACTCAGATAGATGGGTTGAGCTTCCCGTATCTCCCTCTGCTGAACAGTTTTCTCGTGTTATATTTGTTCTCATAGACAGACTACTTAAACTTACTTCTACAAAAAATGGTGAAAAAGAAGTGAAACTAAACTCAGTTATAGTCCATGAAACTGCCACGGGATATGCACAATGCTTTAGTGAGGATGCATACTCAAGAGCTATGGGACTTCTGCGTTTGAGCGAAATAAAGTTTTCTGAGGAAGTGTTAAATGATTTTAATGATGCTAAACTTTTAGAAAAAATGATAGCTGATGAGATATTTATAAACCCAAAAAGTGTTTAAAATTGATGATACAGCTTAGAAGTTTACTCCTTAAATACCCTCAAACTTCACTTATCTTTTTTATTACTCTCTCGTATCTTTACTTTATGTTAGATATGTACCTACCAACAACAGGGGATCAAAAAACCTACATCGCACAGGCTTTAGAGATGCACCGAGATAGGCATTGGTTTATGCAGACACTTTTTAACGAACCTGACTACTACAAAGGTCCTCTTCACTTTCTCTTCTTGCGTTTGGGCATAACTGTCTTTGGTACTCACAGTATGTTTGCACTTGTGTATATGAACTTTTTTGGGCTAATACTACTTGCCATACTTCTTTTTAGGTTTTTAAAAAGCTCACTTGGTGACACTGGCTGGGCATATTTTTACTCTCTAAGTGTAGTTTTAAGTGTTGGCGTTTACTCGCACTCTTTTGCCTCACAGATGGAAGCTGAACTTGTCATTTTATATGGCGTTACACTTTACCTTTTAGATAAAGCTGACAGAGATACAAGTTTACTTAACTTACTACTTTTATGGTCTGTTATAGGTTTGGCAGGTTGGCTAAAGTCACCTGCATATAGTTTCTTTTTAGGTCTGAGTGTTCTACTTTACTGGATACTCACTTCACAGTTAAAATCACGAGCATTTAATTTGAAAAACTATGTTGCTATTGCTTTTGGTATAACTGTGAGTATTGCAGGTTATTTGCCTATACTCATCTACGACGGTGAAGTATTTTATAATACTTATATACTTCGTGAATCACTAAGTAAAGGTGCGAATGGTGTTCCTTGGACTACTGCATTTTTCCCAATCTTTACCTATTTTTTAGCACCTTTTATGTTTGTTGCTATCTTTTCTTATCTCCTTGCACTGTATAGAACACTCTTTAAAAGTAAAAATGTTTTAAATGCAGAAGAAAGAAAACTGATAAAGCTTGGTATTGCTCTATCTGCTCCTACACTTCTTTTCTTTACTATCCACCCTTATCGTGGCGATATATATGCACTCCCAATAGTAAGTGCAACGATGCTTATGGCATATATATTTTTTCGTGCATATCTTAAAGAGTATGAAAAAACATACATATTTTTGATGCGTTTAAGCTCTTATGTACTATCACTTGTCCCGTTACTTGTTATAGCTCTGTACATGCGTTTAGCACCAATGCCCCAGTGGTGGTCACCATCTCTTTTCCCTCTAGCACTTTTTACACTGCTCTTTACTTTATGGTTTGTTCATAGAGAGAGTAAAAAAGTCTTAGAAGAATCTCCTCTGATGTTAAGCCTTGCGTTTATACCCTTACTTCTAACTCTAAGCCTAATGTTGCAAAGCTTCGGTAAAGGCGAGATAATAGGTCTCAAAGAGTATGTGAAAAATAACAATATAACAAAACCTTTAGGAGATTACAATCTCTATAAAAATTACTGGAATCAGTACGGAGCACTTAACTTTTGGGCTGGTGTGGATGTGGTAGGACTTTTTACAAAAGAAGAGTTGTCTGCATTTATATATGAGGGTGGATCTGTTATAGTTGAGGGTGATGGAAGACTCAAAGAGTTTGAAAAAAACCTACCCAAAGGCTTAAGTAAAAAAGATTTTGATATTTACTTGTGGAAACGCTGGCTCACTCACGGAAAAGGTCCAAATGGTGAGAGTAAGTTTGTACAGTATTTCAAGTCTAAAAACATAGCAGATATTCAAAAGAACTACTATATTTTAAAACTAAAGAGTAGCTCTAAAGCGAGATTAGACTCTTAAATTGAGTTGCAGTAAAACTAAACTTAGTACTTATAACTTTGACCTCGCACTCTTTACTTAAGAGTTTGCAATCTTCATCTATCATTATAAAACTATTTGCGATAGCTAATGGAGAGATCATTCCTGGAGAAAAATGCTCACAAGGGGTAAAAAACTCTCCATCATAAACACCAGGAACTAAACTACGCCTACCTCCAGGGAGTTTAAAATCTTCTTTCATCTTGGCATGTATAGGATTAGTAAATTTACTATTTGCTCCACTTAAAGAGTAGATGATACTTCTAGCAAATAACTCAAAGTTCAGTGCAGCTGCAAGAGGATTGCCGGGGAGGTTTAAAATAAGTGTTTCGCCAACCTTACCAAAGGTAGTTGGTTTTCCTGGTTTGATGTTTATCTTGTCAAAGAGTATCTTGTATCCAAAGTCAGCAAACGCCTCTTTTGTAAAGTCAGCATCACCAACACTCACCCCACCACTAGTGATCACTAAGTCACACTCTAAGGCACTTTCTATATGGGATTTTAAATCCTCTAAGGTATCATGAGCGGTCCCTATAAACTCAACACTGCATCCTAGCTCTTGTGCACGAGCAAGAAGTGTAGGTGTATTTGTATTGTACAGTTGGTAGGGTTTGACTTGCTCAAAGTGCATTTTAAGTTCATTTCCTGAAGCAAAGAGTGCTATTCGAGGGGATTTATGTACTTTTATGTGGCTTATTCCCTGAGAGGCTAGTAGAGTTATCTGATGTGCATTTATTCTCTCACCACTCTGTAGAAGTGGCATCTCTTTTTTGATGTCCTCCCCAGCTAAACGGATATGTTTGCTCATAATTAAGTTCTTTGGCAGTGTAACACCATCTTCACATACCTCTATATCTTCGATAGGAACGATGCACTGTGTACCAAGTGGAATTTTTGCTCCTGTCATTATCTTGATACCACAACCTGCATCTAAAGTACCATCAAAATCATCACCTGCAAAAATAGTTTGTGTAACTTTTACACTTTTACCAGAATCCTCTACTTTAACAGCATACCCATCCATAGCAGAGTTATCAAAGGGTGGAAGGTTGTGAGATGCTACAACATCTTGTGCAAGAACATACCCCAAACACTGCTCTATTGGTAAAATACAAAGGGATGTTTTTTTAACATTTGTATAGATGAGTTGGAGTGCTTCTTCAACAGAAATAGCCATAGTAGATCTCCTTAAATTTCAATGGGCTTATTATATTGTTTTTTTCTTAAAAGATGACTCATTATATTCTTAGTCTTTCTTAGATATAATAAAACAATTATTCTATAGATAGGAAATTATTATGGTTAGAGTTGAGTTTTTAGGACCTATACAAAAAGAAGCACTTGAGTTAGATATAAACAACTTAAATGAATTAGCAAAAATTTTGCAAAAAGATGAAGAGGTCAAGGAGTGGCTAGAGAGCTGTGCTGTAGCACTTAATGATACTTTAGTAACATCACTTGAAGCACCACTCAAAGATGGAGATAAAATATCTCTTCTTCCTCCTGTATGTGGTGGTTAAATCATGCTGAGTTTACATGATGGTGCGCTGGATGTACCAACCCTTCTAAAAGAGTGGTATGAAGAGGAAGCTAGAAGTAATTATGGTGCATATATTCCTTTTGTAGGAACTGTAAGAAGTGAAGATGGTATTGATGGACTTAGTTTTGATCTGTATGAGCCAATACTAGAATCATGGTTTGCTTCATGGCAAGAAAAAGCTAAAGCTAAGGGTGCAAAGATAAAAATGGCTCACTCTAAGGGCGATGTAATGCTTCATGAGTCCTCTTATATTGCTGCTGTATTTTCACCTAAACGCAGGGTAGCCTTAGAGTTTATAGATGAGTTTGTTGAAGATTTTAAGAAAAGTGCTCCCATCTGGAAGTATGACTTAAAGAATGGACAACGTATTTATGCAAAAGATCGTTCTACTGCAATTAGTGGCAGTGGTTTATTAGCTTAGAGGATTTTAAAAATGGAACTATTATCGTATGAGACAAGTCAAAATATGTTGGATTTACTCCAAGTAAACTCTAGTAGATATGAGAGGGTAGCTTTGAGTAGTTCTCTTGGTCGTATTTTGTCAGAAGATATT
>DQSP01000176.1 GCA_015663215.1 Sulfurimonas sp. | reverse complement strand
ATCAAGACTTTGTGTATACACCTGCCCCATTGTTATAAAAGCACCACCATCTTGCTCCCAAGTCGTTAAAACAGGTAACATCGAGAGGTCTATCTCATCTTCAAAAAATTGAATCTTTTGACATTCACCCTCCCCTTTTAAGTGCTTAGGAAAGATATTTTTTAAAGAAAAAAGGTCTTTTGCCATATTAATTTTACCCATAAACCCAGAAGGAGGTTTCATGTGTAGTAAATTTGTTATCTCATCTGCAACAGATTCTATAGTTCTTCCAAAAAGAAGTTCGCAGCGTTTGTATGAGCCAAAAACATTCATAAGAATAGGTTCATTGAACTTTTTATCTGTTTTTCTATCTACTACATTTGTAAAAAGAAGTGCTTTACCACCATCCTCTTTTTTCACTTCTGCATATGCTAAGTGTGCTATTTCAAGGTATATGTCCAACTCTGCATCAATTACTTTTAGTTCATCATGTTTTTGGAGTAGTTTTATAGTTGATTTCATATCTTAAAGTCTTTGTGGCATTTCATCTTTAAATGCTATTTTTGCTGCATTTTCTAAAAGTTCTAAAGCACCTGCATCTATCATCTTTTTTGCTAGTTCTTCACCTAAGTTCTCACATTCGCTCAAAGGTTTTATAACTTTTTCTTGCATAATGTTTGTTCCATCAGGAAACCCGAGCATTATTCTAAAAGTAACTTCACCTTTATTTACAACTGCATTACAAGCAACAGGTGCAGAACATCCTGCCCCTATTTTAGAGATAAACTGTCGCTCTATCAAAGTACAAGCATAAGTATCTTTGTCTTTAAGAGACTCTGTAATTTCACGCACTTTATCATTACCGCAAACTATCTCTATTCCTAAGGCTGCTTGTCCCATAGGTGGTATCATCATATCAAGAGAGAGTTTCTCTGTATATGGAATATCTTTGAGTAAATCAAGACGCTCTAGACCTATCCATGCAAGAATAATCGCATCGTATTGACCCTCTTCTAACTTACGAAGCCTTGTATTAACATTACCACGTAAATCTTTTACTTTTAAGTCTGGTCTTTGTTGTAAGAGTTGCATACGACGTCTCAGTGAAGTCGTTCCGACTACAGCACCTTTTGGTAAGTCTGTTAAACTTTTAAACTTGTGAGATAAAAACACATCACTTTGATCTTGTCTTTGTGTCACAGCAACAAGTTCTAAACCCTCAGGTATGTAAGTAGGAACATCTTTAAGTGAGTGAACAGCTATGTCCGCTTCACCTCTAAGCATCGCATCTTCAAGTTCTTTAGTAAAGTGACCTTTTCCACCGATGAGAGCGAGAGGTTTATCTAAGATTTTATCCCCATTACTCACTATTTTATTGAGAACTACTTCTATCTCAGGGTATGCAGTCTCAATTCTTTCTTGTATATAATATGCTTGCCAGAGTGCTAAATCTGAAACTCTTGTTGCTATTGTTATTTTTTTCATAAATTATTTTACTGTCTTGTATTTTTTTCTTGTTTTATCAATTTTACCATCAAAGTATATAGTAGGTGTTCCACTTACAAATAAATTGTTAGCAAACTGTGTATCACGGCTTATAGCAGCACCAACAGATGGATCTTGAACATCTTTTTCTAGTACATTTGAACCGACAACTTTGTTAAATGCAGCAAGTATTTTATCTACACTTTTTTCTTTAGCACTTACCTCAATATCGTACATTTTAATACTTACATCTTTTATACCTTGTTTTTGTGCCACTATAGCAGCACGAGTTATAATAGCTGATGCAGGATGAATGCGTAAAAGAGGAAAATGGTAATAATAAACTGCAAATTTATTTGGATACTTTTTCATGTATCTAAGGGCATCTGGAGCAAAATCTTTACAAAATGGACATAATGGATCTGAAAAGATAACTACCTTATGTTTTGCATCTGCATTACCATATACTAAATTTTCTTTTGGGTACTCAGAATCTTTAATACTTGGTTTTATATCATCAATATACTTAGAGCCGTTACTAAGGCTTGTAAGTTCTTGTGTTATAGCTATTCCATTAGAAAACCAGATAGCTTTTTGTGTGATTAGTTCTCTTGGTTTAGTTTTAAGAGTAGCTTTTAGACCTACTATGTAAGCATCCCATCCTTTTAAATCAGAAAGGGGCTTTACCTCTTCAACCTTAACTATAATAGTCTTTATTTTTGGATTATCTTCATACTTCTCTAGTAAATAACTCTCAATTTTTTGGCTTGTGTTCTTTGCATATACGCCACTAGTTAATAGTAGTGTGAGTGCTAATAATTTCAACATCAATGACATCTGAATCCTTTTTTAAATTGTTTTGTGGATGAACTTGTGCATCACAGTTTCCTGATTTTACATTATAACGGTTAACCAACATACTCGTAAACACACTAAACTGCATCAAAATTCCAATTATGTCTGTTAAAAATCCAGGAACAATAAGTAAAACTGCTCCAAAGAGTGTAAATAGATTTAAACGCTGAAACTGTGCTAAATCTATACAGTTGTACGAAACTGCCGTCATATTTTCAACAAGAGTTTTTCTAAAGTTTATAAGTATACTAATACCAATGAAAGCACTTATCATTATCTCTACAAATGTTAATAAGCCGCCAATACTAGAAGAAATACTCACAGAGAGTAATACTTCTAAAAAAAGATAAAGGATAAAGTAAACCATCTTAAATAAGTTCCATCACTTTAGTAAATATTTCATCTGCACTTATTGCTGTTTTCTCAGTCGAGACTCTATCATAAACTTGAACATTTCCATTAACCAGTTCTTTACCTATAATGATAGTATATGGAAAACCAATAAGTTCAGCATCTTTCATTTTAAAACCAAAACGCTCTTTTCTATCATCTAAGATAACTTCCACACCTGCATCTTGAAGCTCTTTATAGAGTTTTTCTCCTGCTGCCATCTGTGCTTCATCTTTGATGTTACTCACCATAATGTTTACCATATAAGGTGCTGTCGCTTTTGTCCATATACAACCATTTTCATCATGATGCTGTTCTATCACAGAAGCTACTAAACGCGAGATTCCCATACCGTAAGTTCCCATGATAAAAGGCTGTGCTTTTCCGTTTTCATCTAAGTACTCTGCTTTTAGAGCCTTCGCATAAGTAGTTCCGAGTTTAAAGATATGCCCAACTTCTATACCTTTTGTAAATGAAAGTTCTCCATCACATTTTGGACAGCTGTCGCCTGCGTTTACTTCTGCAATGTCAGCGAAGTATGCAACATCACTTATAACAGATAAATCTGCTCCAACAAAGTGATAATCAAGTTCATTGGCACCACATACCATATTTGCTGCATTTTTAAGTGTTGTATCTATCACATGTTTTGCTTTATCTTGGTCAAGTGGACCTATAAAACCAGGAACCAATCCTAAAGCTTTTAACTCCTCTTCATTCACATCTTCTATCTCTAAAGCACCCGCTGCGTTTACAGCTTTTACTTCTTGGAGACTATCACATCCACGAAGGAAAAAAAGTACAATTTCACTCTCATTTTCATAAATAAGTTTTTTCGCTACACATTTCACGGTATAGTAAGGGTCTATTTTAAAAAATGCTGCTAAATCTTCTATGCTTTTTACATCTGGTGTAGCGAACTTGTTAAATTCAGCTTCTGGAGCTTCAGGTATAACTTTTCGCTCTCCACTTACAGCAGCTTCTACATTTGCACCATACTCACACTTAGAACAGATAGCTATAGTATCTTCACCACTATCTGCGATTACCATAAGCTCTTTACTTCCACTGCCACCTATTGCTCCACTATCAGCTTCAACAACACGATAGTCAAGTCCTAAACGAGTCAATATTCTTTTATATGCCGCTTCCATCTCTATAAATTCACGATCTAAATCTTCTTGGCTAGAGTGAAAAGAGTAACCATCTTTCATGATAAACTCACGTCCGCGCATAAGTCCAAAACGCGGCCTCGCTTCATCACGGAACTTTGTTTTTATCTGGTACAAGTTAAGTGGCAGGTTCTTATATGAAGTAACACGATTTTTGATGAGTTCAACCATCATCTCTTCATGTGTTGGTCCGAGAACAAACATATTGTCTTTTCTATCGCGAAAACGTAGGAGTTCCTTTCCGAACTTCTCTATACGACCACTTTTTTCCCACAACTCAGCAGGTGTTACAAATGAGAGTTCAACCTCTTGTGCCCCTACTTTTGTCATCTCTTCATTTACTATAGCTTCTATCTTCTTAATAACACGCTTCGCAAGAGGCATATAGTTATAAAGTCCTGCAGCACTTTGAGAGATAAACCCTGCTCTCGCTAAAAATATATGACTTGCTAACGATGCATCTGATGGTGCTTCTTTACTTGTTGGTATAAATGCTTTACTTCTTCTCAATATTTTTCCTTAAACTTTATCTTTCATCATTGAGGCCATTGCACCACTAATGAGTTCTGTATGTGTATCTTCTTTTGCATTTCGCATGTTCGTTGTAAACTCATGCAAAAAGCGCTTGAGTGCTTGTTCACACATTTTTTGAGCTTCTGCTTCATACTCTTTTGGGATATATCCTGCATTTATCGCTCTCTCACTTTCTTCTTTTGCTGCCGTGTCTGCACGAGTATATATCTCTTTTATAAGAGGTTCTAAATCTTGTGTACTGACCCATTCAAAAAACTCTACAATGGCTCGACCGATGATTCCATGTGCAGCACGAGATGCTATTTCACGAGATGCAAGGTTATCGTCTACTATCAATTTTAAATCATCAATCACAAAAAGATGAATACGCTCACCCTTGTTATAGTGAATATCGCGAGGGAGAGCTAAATCAAACCAATACCTATCAAAATCTCTAGCCTCTATAATCGCATCAGTAATAATTGGTTCAGGAGCAGATGTCGCAGTATAGAGTATCTCAAACTCGTTTACTGCTGTTGCTAGTTCGCTAAAGTCTATAACCTTAGTGCCACACTCTTTTGCAAGTGCCTCAGCCTTGTGCTTTGTACGGTTCATAATGTAAACATCCGCACCTGCGTTTACCAAATGTTTTGCAGTGATTTCACTCATCTCACCAGTTCCAATGATAAGAACTTTTTTACCTGTAATATCATCCACTAAAGACTTGAGCTGGTTAACGGCAACACTTGCAGTTGAGACAGGTTTTGAAGAGATGTCAGTAGCATTTCTCACTTTTGCAGCACACTTAAATGCGGACTTCATAGCACTCGCTAGTTTTTTACCACAAAATTTATTATCATAAGCAAAACGAAAAGCATCTTTGAGTTGCCCTACTATCTGTGTCTCTCCGATAATCATTGAGTCTAAAGATGTAGCCACACTAAAAAGATGATGAATGGCAGAACTATCATCAAAAATGTCAGCACGACCTTCAAGTTCTTCTATACTAATGCCTGAACGCATCTCTAACATCTCAAGTATATGCATAGTAGCTGCTGATATATCATTACAGCTACACAAGACTTCCATTCTGTTACAGGTAGAGATAAGTATAGCCTCTGTAATGGCATTACAACTGACTATTTTAGTTAAACATCCGCGTTTGTGTTCATTATCAGGGTATGTGAGTTTTTCTCGTATCTCTAGTGTTGAGTTTTTATGTGTAAAACTTATGTTTAAGTAGTGCATTAAAAAGTTCTCTTTATCATCGTTTCTAAAATTGCGACAAGTTCACTATCTTCACTCATTGCTTTTTGTGCTTCATTTGAGAGTTTTTGTGCAAGTTCAAATGACTTCTCAACAGTTTTATGTTCTTGCATTTTTTCTTGTATCCAGAGTGTTTCATCTTTGCT
>DQSP01000292.1 GCA_015663215.1 Sulfurimonas sp. | reverse complement strand
CTTTTACTATTTCTCTCTCTAGTTTATTTGACGCCTGTGTAATAATTTTTGCGAGTTCATCAGAACTATAAAACTGCATTCTAAAGCTCATACCAAACCTATCACGAAGAGGATTTGAGAGCATTCCTGCCCGAGTTGTAGCTCCTATGAGAGTGAAACGCGGTAGGTCAATTTTTACGGTCTGTGCAGCAGGACCACTCCCAATAATGATGTCAATACGATAATCTTCCATAGCCGAGTAAAGTATCTCCTCAACTGCTGGACTCAAACGGTGAATCTCATCTATAAAAAGGATATCACCCTCTTCCAAGTTAGTTAAAATCGCTGCTAAATCACCACTTTTTTCTATCATTGGTGCTGCTGTTACTTTTATGTTTGTATTCATCTCATTTGCGATGATAAGGGCAAGTGTAGTCTTACCAAGTCCAGGAGGGCCATAAAAAAGAACATGATCAAGTGCTTCGTCGCGTTTTTTAGAAGCCTCTATAAAAACACCCAAGTTCTTTTTAATCTGCTCTTGACCAATGTACTCACTCCAAGCATCAGGACGAAGAGTAACTTCACTACTCTCCTCTTCCATACTAAAAGTTTCTATCTCAACGAGGCGATCATCCATTAATATGTATGTTCCTCTTTTGGGAATTCTCTGGTTTGAACTTCATCTGCATAAGTTGCAACAGCCTCACGAACTAAAGATGCTCCATCTATATATTTTTTAACAAACTTAGGAGTAAACGCTTCAAAAAGTCCTAACATATCCGAGAAAACTAAAACCTGTCCATCTACATCTTTACCGGCACCTATACCAATAACAGGCACACTAACAGCTTCTGCAACTTGTTTAGCGACCTCAGCCTTAACACCTTCTATTACCATACTAAAAGCACCAGCAGCTTCAATCGCTTTTGCATCTTTTATGAGTTGCTCTGCTTCCTCTGCTGTCTTACCTTTTACTTTATAACCACCTTCACTACGAACAGACTGAGGAAGTAAACCGATATGACCACATACTGCGATACCATTATCTGTTAAGTGCTTTACTATCTCAGCTTTATCAGCACCGCCTTCTATCTTTACACAGTCAGCCTGCGTTTGCTGAAACATCGTTATAGAATTTTCTAAAGCACTCTCTTTGTTTACATAAGTTCCAAAAGGCATATCTGCTACTACAAAACTATTTGGAGCACCAGCACACACTGCGTTTGTATGGTAAATCATCTGCTCTAAAGTAGCACTAATCGTGTCATTTTTTCCTGCAAAAGACATATTTAGCGAATCTCCAACTAAAAGCATATCTGCACTATCAGCTAAAAGTCGTGAAAAAAGTGCATCATATGCTGTTATCATTATTAAAGGCTTTACACCTTTACTCTTTTTAATGGCAGAAATAGTTAGTTTTTTACTCATTTGATTACTCTTTATATATTTAATTAAAGTATTTTAACTAAAAATTGCTATAATCACGACTATATAGGAGAATTTGTTTATGGGCATAAGAAGTGATTTAGATGCAAACTTTGATTTTGAAATTGTTGATGAGTTTCTAGACCATTATTCAATGATGGTTGAGAGCATGGAAGTTATGATAATTGACCTCTCAAAGCCAAATAGTTATGACCGAAGTGTAAATGAATTGTTTCGTGTTTTTCATAACATCAAATCAGCCTCAGGTTACTTACAAATCACTCCAATGGCTAAACTCTCCTCTTTTGTAGAAGATGAACTTGAAGCATTAAGAAAAGCAACTCCGCCCATTAGTGAAGAGACTACAAACTGGCTTTTAGATGTAAGTGATATGTATGCAACGTGGCAGGATGACCTTAAGCTTGATAATACTCTGAGTAAAATCAGATACTCTTTACTTAAAATACCCGACTTGGAAAAATAGAATTGAAAAAATTAGTAGCATTTATAACTTCTGGATATCCAGAAAAATCATTTAGTATTGACTTAGCATTAGCACTTGGAGAGAGTGGGGTAGACACCTTAGAGTTTGGAGTTCCTTTCTCAGACCCCGTAGCAGATGGACCTCTCATAGAAAAAGCAAATCATAAAGCACTTCAAGATGGTTTTAAGTTCACAGACCTCCTAGAGATTTCGGAAATAGTAGCACCCAAGGTTGACACTTTGTGGATGGGCTATTTCAATAGCTTTTATCAGCAAAATTTAGAAGAGCTAATACCTCTTGCTAAAAAGCTACAAGTGAATGGATTTATCATCCCAGACCTACCACATGAAGAAGCACTACTTTATAAAGACCTCTTCTCTAGAAACAATGTAGCAAATATCTCATTTGTAGCACCTACAGATAGTGAAGCGCGTATAAAAGAAGTTGTAAATGCTGCACAAAAGTTTATCTATATGGTAGCTTATACAGGGATAACAGGTTCAGGAGTAGCAGAAGACTTACAACCTTTTTTAACTAGTATAAAAAAATACACACAGACACCTGTTTATGTTGGTTTTGGAGTAAATGTAAAAACTGCAAAAGATAAAGTAGTGGGTGCTGATGGTGTTATAGTAGGAAGTGCTTTTATAGACATACTTTTAAAAGATTCTCTATCATATACACAGAAAATAAAACAATGTTGTGAATTAGCGAAAATAATTAAAAGTGAGATAAACTAAAGTTAAAATAGCTTGGTCTCCCCACGAGGACTCGAACCTCGAGCTATCCCTTAGGAGGGGACTGCTTTATCCAGTTAAGCGATAAGGAGATTGTTTTAATATTATGATAATTTTTTTTGATTGATTGGTTGCGGAAGCAAGATTTGAACTTGCGACCTTCGGGTTATGAGCCCGACGAGCTACCGAACTGCTCTATTCCGCGACATTTTGTAGATTAGTTCATAATTTAAATGAAGTAATTTTGGAGTTTCTATCTTTTAGTATGGTGCGCCCTACACGATTCGAACGTGTGACCGCTGGTACCGCAAACCAGTACTCTATCCAGCTGAGCTAAGAGCGCACATCATCTCTTGTTTAAGAGGTTGAAATTATAGCGTTATAAACTTATAGTATCCTAAACCTAATCTTCAAATTTATCTAAGATACTTTTTGTTTCCCTATTTAGTTGATAAAGTTCATAGTTTTTTCTTACATATGCTTGCATTACAGACTTTAACTCATTATTTCCCTCTATATTAAAATCTTTTTCCATTTGGATTTCTAAAAATTTAGCAAACTCATCATCAACATCCACATCAAACCTTCGACCTCCAATATAAAGCCCTATTTTTTTACTCATAGAAATTAGCCTAACATACTTTCAATTTTACTTACTATCTCTTCTATCTCAAGATCTTTCATTGTATTTTGTTCACTTAACTTTTCAAGCTCTTGAACTTGTATCTGTTTTTGAGCCTTTAGTGTTATCAACTCATTTCGTATAGTTTCGTTTTCACTTTTAAGTTCGTGGTATTTTCTTAAAATTTGAGATACCTTCTCATCTAGTTTTTCTAAAGTAGTTTGATTTTGCATTACTAATTCCTAATTGTTTTATCTTTATAATTCTAGCATAATTAAATCCTTGCAGGTAACTATTATCTCTACTTTGGTATAATTTATTTAATATAAATCAAGGTAAATACATATGAACATTTTTGAGGAACATTGCACAAAATTCGTCCAAGCAGTTGGCAATAAAGAAGGTGCTATCTCTCCAGCTATAACATCATCTGCTGCGTTTGGATATGGAGATGCACAAACAGCTGAAGGTATTTTTGATGGAACTATCAAAAAACCTCTTTATTCGCGCATGGGTAATCCTACTACAGCAAAGCTTGAAGCTATTATGGCTGAGATGGATGGTGGTGTTGGTGCTGTTGCGACAAGCTCTGGTATGGGGGCAACAACACTAGCTACAATGTCACTACTAGCAGCAGGTGACGAGATTATCAGTATTGGTGGTTTATTTGGTGGCACTTATGCACTTTTCAATGAAACGCTGAAGCGTTTTGGAATAAAAACATCTTTTTTTGATGTTGATGAGATAGAGAACATTGAAAAAGCCATTACAGACAATACTAAAATTATATTTCTAGAAAGTGTTGGTAATCCAAATATGCGTTTACCAGACATAAAAGCTATAGCGTCTATTTCGAATAAACATGGTGTAGCTTTGATTGTTGATAATACAATTACGCCATTAAGTATTTCTCCTCTAAAACTTGGAGCAGATATAGTAGTTTATTCAACTACAAAAATCATCTCAGGTAGTTCTTCTGCTCTTGGTGGATGTGCGATCTTTCGTGCTATAAATGATGGCGATGATAAGTTTAAAAGTTCACGTTATGAGTTTATGAAAAAGCCTATTAAAGGTGCTGGGAAGATGGCACTTATCCCAAATGCAAAAAAACGAGCACTTCGTGACTTGGGAATGAGTGCAAATGCTCATGCTAGTTACCAAACACTATTAGGTTTAGAAACACTTGCTCTGCGTTTACCAAGAATAGTTCAAAGTGTAGAAGTAATTGCAAAAAGTTTAAGTAAACAAGGGCTTAATATTAATCATCCTTGTTTAGAGTCACACCCTCACCATGATAGATACAAAAAGGATTTTGCACTTGGTTGTGGTACACTTTTTACTATTGACATGGGCTCTAAAGAAGCTGCTTATAGTTTTATAAACAAAACAAAACTTGCTACTATTACTGCAAATATTGGTGATAGTAGAACATTAGCACTACACATGGCTTCAACAATTTACAGTGATTTTGATACTGATACAAGAGAGTTTTTAGGTATTACAGATGGACTGATTCGTATTTCAGTTGGTTTAGAAAATCCTCAAGATATAATTGATGACTTTTTAAATGCTGCAAAGTAGTTGCGAATGTCATTAGCAAATGAATTTGAACTTTTAGAAAAAATAGAGATAAAACATCCAAAAAAGTACAAAGTTTATTTACTTAATGATGATTATACTTCAATGGATTTTGTAGTTGATATACTTATCACAATTTTTCATAAAAGTTATGAGCAGGCAGAAGCTATTATGCTCGATATCCATAAAAAGCAGCGTGGCTTATGTGGTGTTTATACTCATGAGATTGCAGAAACCAAGATTATACAAGTAAAAAAACGTTCACAAAAAAGTGGATTTCCACTTAAAGCAACAATGGAAGAGGAATAAAAATGATAAGTCAACCCTTAAATGAAGTTTTTCAAAAATCGATATCTTTTGCTAAAGAGATGCGACACGAGTACTTAACGATAGAACATGTTTTCTTTCTTCTTTTAAACTCTCACGATGGTGCGAGAATCATTACTCGATGTGGTGGTGATGTAGAGAAGATGAAAGAAGAGCTACTCACTTATATTGAGACAAATATTGATGCTTTTCCAGTCGGCGTAAACAATGAACCTTATGAAAGCCTAGCACTCTCGCGTTTAATTGATAAGATGATTAGACATATTAAATCAGCACAACAAAGTGATGCGAAAATTGGTGACCTACTCGCTGCTCTATATGAAGAAGAGAATACTTTTTCATATATGCTTCTTTCTCAATATGGAATAACAAGACTAGATGTTTTAGAAGCAATATCACATGTTGACGAAGATGAGGATGAAGATGAAGAAGATGAGAGTAAAAAATCTTACCTCGCTAAATACTCAATCGACTTACTAGAAAAAGCTAAAGAGGGGAAAATAGATCCTGTAATTGGAAGAGATAAAGAGATTAAGAGAGTAATCCAAATCCTTTGTCGTCGGAAAAAGAACAACCCTATATTAGTAGGTGAACCAGGAGTTGGTAAAACTGCCATCGCTGAAGGACTAGCACTTAATCTTTCTGCCGGAACTGTACCAAAAATCATCAAAGACTCAAAACTTTTTGCTCTTGATTTAGGAGCATTACTCGCTGGAACAAAATACAGAGGTGATTTTGAAAAACGCTTAAAAGGTGTGATGGATGAACTTAAAAAAGAACCAAATGCTATACTTTTTATAGATGAAATTCATACACTTATAGGGGCAGGAAGTACTAGTGGAACTATGGATGCAGCAAATCAACTTAAACCTGCTCTAGCATCAGGTGAACTTAAATGCATGGGGGCTACAACATTTGCAGAGTATAGAAATGGTTTTGAAAAAGACAAGGCACTTAGCCGCCGTTTTTCCAAAATAGATGTAGATGAACCCTCAAAAAAGACAAGCTACCTTATACTTAAAGGGCTTCAAGAAAAGTATGAGCAACATCACAATGTTAAGTATACAAACAAAGCACTCACAGCTGCAGTAAATCTTTCAAAACGTTATATTACAGATAGATATTTACCCGATAAAGCGATTGACCTTATTGATGAAACAGCTGCATCGTTTCACCTAAGAAAAGACAAACGTGTAAAAGTAACAGCAAATGATATTTTAGAAACAGTCTCTTCTATCATAGGTATTTCAAATACAACTATGAATGTAAATGAAACAAGTGCACTTCAAAACCTTGAATCGACGATAAAAGAGAGTGTAATAGGACAAGATAAAGCTGTAGAGCTTGTAGCACAAGCTATTAAAATATCTAAAGCAGGACTAACTCCTGAGCAAAAACCTATTGCTTCTTTTCTTTTTTCAGGACCTACAGGTGTTGGTAAAACAGAACTTGCAATTACACTAAGTAAAACTCTTGGCATTCATTTTGAGCGTTTTGACATGAGTGAATATATGGAAAAGCACTCTCTTAGTCGTTTAGTTGGAGCACCTCCCGGTTATGTTGGTTATGAGCAAGGTGGTCTTCTTACTGAAGTTGTTAAACGCCATCCTTACACAGTTATACTTTTAGATGAGATAGAAAAGGCACATCCTGATTTAGTGAATATTCTTTTACAAATCATGGATAGTGCAACTTTAACTGATAACAATGGATATAAAGCAGATTTTCAAAATGTTGTTTTAATCATGACATCGAACATTGGAGCAACAGCGAGAAATGTAATGGGCTTTAATAAAGATGAATCTTTAGCGGCAAATGAAGAACTAAAATCATTTTTCACACCAGAGTTTAGAAATAGACTTGATGCAATTGTAGATTTTGAGCCATTAAACATGCAAGTAATCGAATCTATTGTAGAAAAATTCATAAAAGAACTCAACAGTGACTTAAAAGAGAAAAAGATCACTGTTACACTTACCAAAAAAGCTCTTAAATACATAGCAGATGAGTCTTACTCTCCAGCCATGGGTGCAAGACCACTTAAACGTTATATCCAAAATAATATAACAAATAAACTAAGTGATGAGATACTATTTGGTAAATTAAAAAATGGTGGCAATGTTAGTGTTGATGCTAAGAAAGAGTTGGAATTAACCTTTAAAGAACTTTAGTGCAAATTCCAAAACTTCACGAAGATACATTTAACTTCCCTGACCCCAACAGTGCTAATGAAGATGGTATTGTTGCATGGGGAGGTGATCTTCAGCCCGCTCGGCTACTCAATGCATATCAATCTGGCATTTTCCCTTGGAACACAGAAAAAGACCCACTTATTTGGTGGTCTCCCAATCCTAGACTAATTATGGAACTTGATAATTTTAAAATAAGTAAGTCACTTAAAAAAAGCATGAAAAAGTTTACCTATAAGTTTGATACAAATTTCACTCAAGTGCTAAATCATTGCTCAAGTACACCTAGACATGATCAAGATGGAACATGGCTGCACAAACAGCTCAAACAGTCATTTGCAATACTACATGATGCAGGATATGCACATAGTGTAGAGAGTTATTTAGATGACAAACTTGTTGGTGGTCTCTATGGAATAGTAGTAGGAAAAGTATTTTGTGGGGAATCAATGTTTACACATGTAAGCGATGCATCAAAGTCAGCTTATGCAGTACTCATTCAACACTTAAAAGAGTGGGGTTATGACTTTGTTGACTGTCAAGTGCCCACTGAGCACTTAAAGAGCTTGGGTGCACATGAAGTCCATCGAGAATACTTTTTAATGCGTTTAAATAATACATCAAGTGAAACAATGGAACATGAATGGCAAGTTAACAAGTGAATACATTAGTAAAATATACAAAAAAGTAAAACCTAAAAATAGGATTTAATTTAAAATAATTCCATTGTAAAAGTAAAATATAATT
>DQSP01000156.1 GCA_015663215.1 Sulfurimonas sp. | reverse complement strand
AGGGTTTCTTATAGCAAAAGATGTCAAAAAAGTTTTCGGTGTAGACATGTCACCAAGTATGCTTGCAAAACTCAAAGAGAAAAACACTCCAGAACTCTCTATAGAAGCAGTTGAGCAAGATATAGTGAAAGAACCTCTAGATGATATTTTTGATGGAATTGTGAGTTCTATGACTCTTCACCATGTAGAGGATTTAGAGGCATTTTTTAAGAGCATCTATAAAAATCTCGATGAAAATGGTTTTTTAGCTATCGCTGACCTAGAAAAAGAAGATGGAACTTTTCACTCCGACAACACTGGCGTTTATCATTATGGATTTGATGAAAAAGAGTTATGTGATGTAGTAAAAAAATGTGGTTTTAAAGATGTAAGTTTTGATAGTATTGCGACTATAAATAAACCCCAAAGAGATTTTGGTGTTTTTCTTTTAAGTGCAAAAAAATAGAGGAGTGTTGCCCTTCTTAAAGTCTCTAAGTCCTTAGTTAAAACAGCAGATGAGTTTTTAGAAAATACAACGGCGTTTGTAAAAGCAACCCATGATAATGCAGAAGTTTTAGAAGCGACACACTTTTTCTCATCTTTACTCTTAGCTACTTTAGAAGGCAAAGATATTGTTGCAAGTATGGAGTCACTTAAAAACAACTACTCTACAAATGTACAGACATATATACAGAGTGGTCTGGATTCAAAAGATGACAAAAGTCATATACCCTTGCGATGGCAAAAACATATAACTCTTTAAACGATAGAAGCACCTTCGCTTAAATTTTCACCATCTTCATCTAAAAGGTGCAGTTTTAAAACATGACGTTCTGTTACTACTGTTTTAAACTCACCTTCAAAGACTTTTATATCTAATACATGTCCTTCTACATGAACATTACGTTTACGACCCTCTTTATGTCTAACTTTTGCAACAAACTTCACCTCATCATGAAACTTTACAGGAGAGAGAAACTGACAGTTACTTGCTACTAATACTACATTTTTTTCATTTACTGCAAGCATAGCTGCATAATCAGCTGCACCGAAAATAAAACCACCATGAATTAGCCCTATATCATCCGCAATCATTTCAGGAATCGTTCTTAGCCGTGTTTCAATATAGCCGCGTTCCATTACAAGAATTTCACCACATAAGTCAGGGTTTACTCTCTCATGTGTACTAAGCATTACTTCATTTTCATTTTCATTATAAGAGTCTATCTGCAACTCTTCTTCTATCTGTTCTTCTTGTGCCATTATTTTTTATCCTTAATTAATCTTACATACACTCTCGCAGGTGCTGGGTACCCTTCGACTGTTTTTGAATTGTCATCAGGGTCGAGGAAATCTTCTAAAGATTGTCCTTCTATCCAGTCTGTTTTTCTCTGCTCTTTTGCTTGTGTAACACTTGTTTCTAAAACTTCAAAACTAGAAAATCCAGCTCGCAGGCACCAGTTTTTCAAGGCTGCAATTGTCGGTACGAAGTAGATATTTGGTATCTTAGAGTAAGAAGACTTAGGACAAAGTGCCATCTCCTCTTCACCCTCTATATAAAAAGTATCAAGTATTACTTCGCCTTGTTTGTCTAAGCCTTTGTATAGCTGTTTGAGCATAGCAACAGGGTCACTTCTATGGTACAAAACACCCAAACAGAAGATAGTATCAAACTTCTCTTCATAAAACTCTACATGCTCTACACCTAAAAGCTCGTAAACGATGTCACTCTTTACAAAATGGTTTATAAAATCAAACTGTGTTTTATATATAGGTGATGGGTCAAAACCTACAAGAGACTTTGGTTCATCCTCGAGCATTCTAAACATATAGTAACCATTGTTACAACCAATATCGGCTACCCGTTTATTTTTTAAATCAAAATGAGGACGAAGTAAATTATATTTTATATTGCTTTGCCACTCTGTATCTATAAATGTACCTCCTATCTCAAAAGGACCCTTTCGCCAAGGCATAAGAGTTTTTGCGTCACGAAGTAGTTTTTCATCATCTAAGTCAGCCTCTATTTTTACAACATCGCCAAAGCTCACACGAGCTTCAACAACTTCTAAATTATCTATAATTGTACGAAGTGGTGCTATGTTTTTCCATGTCATCCACTTCTCACGTTCTACTCTTAACTTCTCTAAATCCATTTTAATCACTTTTTTTACTTGATATATATATTAATTTTACTATAATTGTATCTAAATTAAGTAAGAGGTTATATATGCGTTTAGAGAAAAAAGCAACTCTTGTCTCGACATCTGTTGCAGCCATCCTAGTTTTACTCAAAATGAGTGTTGCACTCTTTAGTGGAAGTATCGCTATACTGGCATCTGCAATAGACTCAATGCTCGACCTTTTAGTCTCTCTTTTTAACTACTTTGCCCTCCATAACAGTGAAAAAAATCCTGATAGTAAATTTCAGTTTGGACGTAGTAAAATAGAACCTCTTGCTGCTGTAATAGAAGGTGCAGTCATACTTTTTTCTGCTCTATTTATTCTTTATAATGCCCTCTTAAAGATTATTCACCCTAAAGAGATTAGTTTTCTTAATGAGAGTATTATTGTTATCCTTATTTCATTCGTTATTACTGCATTTCTTGTACTATTTTTACGTTATGTTTCTAAAAAAACAGACAATCTAGTAATCCGTTCAGATGCTCTTCACTACGAAACAGACCTCTTCTCAAATGGTGCAGTTTTATTTACACTTGCCGCTATTTCTTATACTGGGGAGCAGTTAATTGACCCTGTCTTAGGAATTGCTATCTCTTTTTATATGATTTATTCTGCTATACCTCTGGTAAAAGATGGTGTTTTAATGCTTATGGATGCAGCACTTCCCCAAAAAGATATAGAAGCGATAAAGGCTATACTCGAATCTGAACCTAGTATCCAGACATACCACTATCTACAGACAAGAGAGTCCGCTTCTCATGTATTTATTTCAGTTCATGCTGTATTTAATGTAAGTATTTCTTTATATGATGCCCATTTAGTATCAGACAAGGTTGAAGCAAAAGTAAAAGAGTACTTTGGAGATAAAAAAACTCATATAATTATGCATATGGACCCTTATGATGATTCTGAAGTAAATGAAGAAGAGGAGTGGTAAAAATCTTAGTTTTTTAAAGCTTCTACCCATTGTGTTACTACTGTTTGAAGTTGTTCATTTGGTACTTCAAGAAAACTTATCTCAAATCTATCATCAAACTCACATACTCCTAAACTTCTTGGACGTACAGCAAGTATTTGTGCATTTGGAAGTTGCTTTCCAAAACAAAATATAATATTCTTAGCATCTATAATATCATCTGCAAGCACTCTATCTTCTAAACTACAAGTATGTGTATAGTGATCAAATATCGCTATGTATGTTGCTACTGGATGTTTATCGATTAACTCTTTAAAGTATGTGATAACTGTATCAGCATTTTTGTGTTTAAAACCTTCTTTATGTAGTGTAATTGTAAAAACTGGATATTTATCCATAAGTTGTATTTTTTTCATTATTTTTTTCCTTGTATTTTTTTCATTATTTTTTTCCTTGTGGTTTTTTTATCTTTTTCGCCTTAAACTCTTTACTTGCAATGTTTTCTAAAAATACAGTTGCATAAGAACCTTTTGGCAGTGTAAACGCGATGTGCATTTTGTCAAAACCTTTTGTATATTTCATCTCTACATCTTTTGGAAAGATTATAGCTGCACGACGAAGACCTTTGTCATAAAGAAATCCATCATCATACTTTGCTTCTATCTCACCTGCACGAGCAGTTGATCTGTAGACACCACGACCACAAAGAAGACCAGTAGGCACAACTTTTTTAGCTTCAAAATCTTTTTGTGATGGATTTTTAGGAGTAAAGAGTTTACCTTTAGAGTCTTCATACAAGTCACCTTCTAAGAGTAAAAATTTATTATTGTTTTCATCACGACTCATCTGAACACGCTCTGCTAACCAGTCGTTAAAACGAACACTTTGATAGATAGAGATTAAAAACTTTTTGAGTTTTGCATCTTCTATATGAAGATCACCCTCTATCATTTTGTTGGCTTGGTCTATAGAATCCCCATCACGACCAAAGCGCTGATATCCGAAGTAGTTTGGAAGTCCTAACTTTTCACTTTTAAGGGCAAGTTTTTGGATTTGACCTGCTTGGATTTGGTTTACTTCAAAAAGGTTAATACTAAAACGATTTCCTTCCAAGTCACCCATACGGATAGAGTGCGAATGTCTTGTGCCACTCAGTATCTTTATCTGAGGGTGTTTAAATTTCTTTAACTCTCTTTCATACTTTGACTCTATACTTATGTACTGTGTAGTAGTTGCATGTTTGTCTTTAAGCCCTGCATAACCTATCTTCTCTGCATTTATGTTGAGAAACTCTGCAAACGCAGCTATCATATCCCATGTAGTAATCTCTACTTTTTTTATGTGATAGATAGAAAAGTTGCCACTCCCTTTCCATTTTAAACCTATCTCATCTACAACAAAGTCTTCTTGGTTTTGTTCAAATTTAAAATGGATTGGCTCTTTTTCGTCTAAGTATATTCTGTGCATGGACTGCCCTTTATAGTTGTAAAAACTTTAGTTCTTTACTTGCTTTTGCTATATCTTTTTTTATAGCTTTTTTTAAAGACTCAAGAGAGTCAAATTTTTCGTTTTCTCGTATAAATGAAACAAAATGAATATCTGCTTTACTGACACATACTACTTCACCATCAAGAAGGTGTGACTCTATGGAAAAACTTCCATCTGTACTCACACGGTGACCTACAAAACTAACACTTGGATGCAGATGTTCTTCCCTGTCAATACGAGTTAAAGTAGTATAAACTCCCTCTTTTGGGATTAAAAAATCATCTGCCTCTATGTTTATAGTAGCAACTAGCTCTTTTTTACCTATACCCTGCCCTTTAATTACTCGACCTTCGATGGTATAGTTATGCCCTAAAAACTCATTTGCACCTTTGATATCACCTGCTTGAAGTTTGGCTCGTATCTTATGTGAATGCACTGAATCATCTTTATGCATCACCTCATCAACTACAACAACCTCACCAGAAAACATATCTCTTAAGTCAGCATAGGAGTAGCACCTATCTTTTCCAAAGTGAAAATCATACCCTACGACTATTTTTTCTAAGTCTGTAAAGTTAGCTTGTAAAAAATGTACAAATTCCTTACCATTAAGATGACGAATATCATCAAGTTCAAGATAGAACACAGGGTAGTCAGTAAACCTCTCTCTATGCTTCTTGGGAGTCATATTTGCATATCCAGTTTCTATCACAACAATAGCACCAGAGTTTCCCAATTCATTAAAAAGTGCTTGATGTCCGATGTGCATGCCATCAAATCCACCAATAGCAATTGCTTTAATATTTTTCATTATGAAATTATAGCTAAAAGTTTAGTTTGTTAAAAGTGTATCATTAGGATTAAAAATATTTGAGGATTAAAAGTCTTCAAGTGGTGGAGAAGGAGGGATTCGAAAAAACCTTATCCCTGTATATAATTCCTTTTTACATATTATTTGTATTCATATTTAAAAATTTTAGCTCGACAGTCATGCATAAGACCATGCTCTTGATTATATTTACATTCTATTTTATGTGTTCTTGTATTAAAAAATTTTAATTCATTTATATTACTTTTATTAAAATATAATTTATCCATACTATATGGTTCCAATGTACTACATTCATTTCTTATTTTATATATTTTTGGATTATT
>DQSP01000253.1 GCA_015663215.1 Sulfurimonas sp. | reverse complement strand
GATGGAGAAGCTAAAGTTGGAGAAACTTTAAAAGTAACTGTTAAAATGGGTAACGAGTATACTCATCCAGATGATTTCGATCACTTCATCGAGTCTATCACTCTTTTCAATGGTGAAACTAAGTTAGCAATGGCTACTTTCGTACCAGGAACTTTAGGAAATGAGAAATCTCATGCAGAAGTAACTTTTACTATCCGTCCAATGGGTAAAAAACTTAACTTAGTTGCACACGGTTACTGTACTAAGCACGGTATCTGGGAATCAACTAAAGTAGAAGTAGCTGTAGCTCAGTAGTTACAACACTTCTTCTTATCTAAGAGTTTTTACTCTTAGATACTCTACTTATACTCTTTGAATGAAGGCTCGTCTATATAAAACCCCTGCGAATAATCAATCCCTAACTCTTTAACTTTATCCATAACGACACTTGAGTGTACAAACTCTGCTACTGTTTTCATACCAAGCTTTTTGGCAAAGTCTACTATAGTTTGGACAACTAAAAGAGAAGACTTATCTACATCTATATCTATTATCAAAGAACCATCTATTTTTATATAATCAGCTCTAATTTTTATGAGATAGGAGAAATTTGAGTATCCACTTCCAAAATCATCAATAGCAATTTTTGCCCCATATCGTTTTACTTCAGTAATAAACTTCTCTACTTTTTTAAAGTCTTCAATAGCTTCAGATTCTAATAACTCAAAAGTCACACGAGAAGAAGCATCTGAGTTCTTTACTTTATCGATTATATAGTTATATATCTTGGAGTTCATAATATCTTCTATAGAAAGGTTTATATTAAACTCAAATTCACTATTTTTAAAAGCAGCAAAAGATTTTTCAATCATCTGAATTGTTATTTTATTATATATTTTAATCTTTTTAGCGATAGGTATAAATAAAACTGGAGAAAGAACATTTCCTTTTGCATCTATGAGTCTTGCTAAACACTCATACTTTACTATTTTTCCTGTTGTATTGTTTACTATTGCTTGAAAGTATGGGATAACCTTTGAGTTTTCCACTCCTTCACGTACAACTTCAGAGAGTTTTAGGTTTCTCTCATAGTCATTCTCAAAGTTCATTCTGTCTTCATAAATCCAAAAAGAGACACCAATCTGTTTAGCATAGTCTAGTGCCATTGAGACCTTAGAAAAGATATTTTCATTGTTATCACTCGCTGTTGAAGCCATTGTAAAGTCTATATATATTTTAGTTTTTTGATAAAGTACAGAATATGATTTTATCTTCTCATATACCTCATTTAGGTAAACTTTTAGCTCATAAAAACTCATGGTCTCCTTTAGGGTAAAGGCAAACTCAGATCCAGTAAGCCTATAGAGTTTTTCTACATCTAGTGTCTCTTTTAAAAACTTAGAAACTTCTTCAATTACATAGTCACCTATTACAAAACCATAAAAATTATTTATAGTTAAAAAGTTATCAATTTTAAGAAAAACAAGACCATATTCTTTATTTTCTTGAAAATCTTTTCGTAACTGGTAAACATTAGGAAGGTTTGTTAGATGATCTGTAAAGTAACGGCTAAAGAGTTGATTACGAGAATTTGCTGCACTTTCATCTTTAGATAAGTAATCTATATACATTTGATGCAGTACTATGTCGTTAAGATTTTGTCCACCTTGACTTTCTTGTACATTAAATATATTTAACAGCGTTTCTTTTTTATTTTCATGTTTTAGGAGGGCTATAACAACAGTAGGAAATATTTTAAGTAATTTTTTTCTCAAGTTTTGAACAAGTACTGTGTTGTGAATAAATGAAACGATATGAATCACTATATTTTTATTATCAAGTTTTTTTACTTCTTTAATAATAGAGTCTACTTCACTTGAAGAGTAAAGTTTATAACTACTAATATTAAGTTCATTATTCATCAAGTCCTCCTATAAATATAATTTATATCATAACATAAATTCCAAGATAAAGTATATTTTAACCCCATATTCACTATACTCTCTGTATATTTTATACATGGTGGTTATAGTGAAGTCATATCAAAACCTTATCTTACTGCAGAACCTTTACAGACTTAAAGCAGTTGGATTTGAGTATATCGACCATTTTAACATTAACGAAAAAACAAGTTATGAGATTCCTGCAAGCATAGAGGAACTCTCAGCTAATATCTCATCATGTCATCTATGTGACCTCAGTAAATCTCGAACACAGAGTATGTCAGGTTTTGGAAATCACAAAGCAGACCTACTTGTTGTCGACTACAGTGTCTCAGCTGCACAGGATACATCAAACAACTACTATAGTGGTCGCTCAGGTGAAACACTCAAAAATATGATAGAAAAAGTCTTGGGTTTAGACATAAATGATGCTTTTACTACTCACTGTGTTAAGTGTAAACCACTAAGCTCAAACAAACCATCACCATCAGAATACAACTCTTGCAAAAGTTATCTCTACTCACAGTTAGAATTTATAAAACCAAAAGTCATTATGGTTTTAGGTGAAGATGCTTACACTCATTTAACAGGTGACAGTGGAAATTTTGAAGATGTAAGAGGTCATGTCATCGACTTTAAAGGAACTAAACTTATACCTATTTACCATCCAAACTACCTACTACGAAATCCAGAATCAAAAAAAATAACACTCAATGACTTAAATACTATCAAGAGTTGCTTCTAGTATTTATACTCAGATTCAATTCAATCCGATATAATTACCTAAATAATAAACTAAAGTGATATGAATGAAAAAACTACTATTTTTACTACTACCTGTAATGGTTTTTGCACAGAGTTTTATACTCTCAAATATTCCATTACCAAGAACTTACATACAAGACCTTGATCCCTATGAATGCGATGAAGAATGTATGCAAGAATATCTCATAGAGGGAATGATTTTTTCTTTTCTTTCTCATGCTAAGAACAAGCTTCCTAACAAAGAACAAAATGAAGCACGAGTGCTTTTGGTATCTATTTTAAACCTTGGTGCATTTCACAGCTCAAACCAGCTCAACATTGCACTGCTTTTACCCTATAAAAAGATAGGTAAGTATGCTGCATCCACAACCAATGCAACCTTGGCTTACCTTATGACAAAAAGCCATTCATTTAGGCTCAAAAGTTATAAAGTTGATAGCGAAAGTATTGAAGATTTTGAAATGGCTCTCTCAAAAATACGAGAAGATGGTTTTGAGTATATCATTGCACCATTAACAAAAGAAGGT
Source organism: Sulfurimonas sp. (assembly GCA_015663215.1). Lineage (GTDB taxonomy): Bacteria > Campylobacterota > Campylobacteria > Campylobacterales > Sulfurimonadaceae > Sulfurimonas. Next base: position 4,230 of record DQSP01000253.1, on the reverse strand, counting down.
GTGAAAAATATTATTGAAATAGACCCTGCTCTACATATATATTTTCCAACTATCAACAAAAAAGATGTTACAACTTCATCTGCATTTCTCTCCTTTGGTGCGATTGACTATACTCAGCAGAGTGATTTACTATTAAAAGAAGCACTCTCTCCTTTAGTTATATTCTCAGATAAATCTGCAACTGGTAAGCAACTCTCTGTTTATCAAAAAGAACAGTTCTTACATCCTAAAGTAGAGCTTGTAGATACGAATATAAGTGATGAGAACTCATTTTTTGGGGATACTTTTAGTATGTTCTCAATGAACGATACACAAGAGCCTACTCAAGAAGAAGAGACACCACTTGAACTAGACGAGGTAGAAAAAGATGTTATTAACTACTCTGTTTCAAAAAGAACTTCAAACCTAGAGTACTATCTCAAAGATAAAGAAGAAGTTTTACATGCTTCATTTTTCATAAATACTCCTATCATTAAAAGTGCTATGATTATGTCTCAACTCACTTTGTATGATACAAACGCGACAAATGTTCTCTCAACTCAAATAAACTACGACCCACTTCTACTCTCCATGACACAGTATAGTGACAGAAAAGATATGGTCGTAGCAAACTCTATAACGGAGCATAACAATGTCCTCATAGAGACGAATGCTCTTCTTGAAAATGACATCGTATATGATTGGATAAACTATACTACTACTATCGGTATTGATTATTTTTACTCTCTTATAACTGATGAAGAGAGAATTTATAAGGCGAAGATAGAAGACAATCAAATGATTTATGACATAGAATTACTCCAACCATCACACTCGAAGTTTAAAAAGTATGTTCGCCCTTATAGAGAACCTCGCATGAAAGAAGAACTTCTACTCGAAGAGGCTGAGTAAAAGCTCTTTTGTCTTAACATCTATCTTTTGAGGCTTTCCTTCAAAAGTAATGTATGCAAGAACTATCTCCAACTCAAATATCTTCACTTCATCTCTATAAACAAACTGTTTGAGTATAAAAGAGGCAGCCGTGAGTTTTACGAGCTCAGACTTAATCTCCAATATATCCCCAAGTTTAGCACTAGCAAAAAAATCACCAGTAATACGACGAGCTACAAAATGCCCATGTTCTAACACAGGAGTTAAACCCTTCTCATAAAAGACCTCAGAGCGAGCCCTCTCACAAAAGTTTAAGTAGTTAGAGTGGTAAACTACTCCTCCTGTATCTGTGTCTTCGTAATAGACTCGTATTCTCACCTTAAAACTCCATCACCGCTTCTTTAGATTTTTGAATATAGAGTAGTGCGTTTGTAAAAGCAAACTGATCTACTTCTTCTATACACTCTTTGTCATATTCTAGCAAATAATCAAGCCCCTCTACTTCAATATTTTTAACTTTTTGTAAGTAAATAACATGGAGTAGTAAATCAGCTAAATCACTTACAGGGATGATGTCTCTAAAGTCTTTTTTAAACTCATCTATATAATCTTCGCATATAGTTTCATTTGACAAAAGAAGTATCCATAAAATAATATTATCAAGTTTTTCTGGTGCATTAATTTTCTTTAAAAAGTCACTATATATCTCTGGTTTTTGAGATAATTCTTCAAGTTGTTCATTTGCTTGTGCTATTAAGAAGTCGACTCTTTCTCCACTAAGTTTTTCATTTTTATAACCCTCTAGTACTGGTATTGCTATTTGAGATGTATGCATTGTGCCTCTTTATATTTAATATGTAATTATTGCAAAATATTCTAAAAATTCCGATTAAAATTATGCAGGTAAAACCCAATTCTCACGGATAAAATGGCAAGTGTAACCATGTGGAAAATGTTCTAAGTAGTCTTGGTGTTCATCTTCAGCATCCCAAAAGTCACCTGCTTGCGTAACTGGTGTTACAACAGAGTCTGGCCATAGTCCAGAAGCATCTACATCTTTTATAGTTTTAATTGCTACTTCTTTTTGTTCTTCATTTGTATAAAATATTTCAGAACGATATGAAGTACCTCTATCATTTCCTTGTCTATTAGGTGTAGATGGATCGTGAATTTGAAAGAAAAAGGCAAGTATATTTCTATACGTGGTTACTTCATTGTCAAAAAGGACTTCAACTGCTTCTGCATGAGTACCGTGATTACGATATGTCGCGTTTGGAAGTGTTTTATCTCCTGTATACCCAACTTTCGTCGAGACAACACCCTTTTGTTTACGAATTAAATCTTGCATACCCCAAAAACATCCACCTGCTAATATTGCTTTTTCTATACTCATAAATTTTGCCTTTTGATTTTTTCGCTAGTATACTTAGGCTTTGCTTTATAAAGCATAACAATTAACTTATATATCTATCCTTATAGTCAAGATAAAGTAAGTAAAATTTGCAAAAAGTATGGAGTGTCTCTACATGGAAGTGTTTAATGTCAAACTAGCTATAAAAGATTTTATGCATCCAACTCTCTACACAGGTGTAAAACCTCTCTTCCTTGTCGCTGAGGAGTTAGTGACAGACAAAAGTGTAGGTCATGTTGCTGAGGCTGTTTGGGTTGGTCTAAACGCAGAAGAAGAGTTTACTTATATATCTAAGTTTGCGGTTTCTGGAAAAATTATCTTAGGGAAGTATTATAGTGCTGCAGAAAAAGAGCCTTTTAAAGAGAGACTTGCCCTAACAAATGAAACAAACCTAGAAAATGTAGTTTTACACAGAAGTATGGTTGCACAGATAAAAGAGTTAGAGACGAAAAGGTCTGCTATACTACAAGAGATACAAAAAGATTTTAATGCACTTAGGGACTTATACTTAGAAAATAAAGAAATCTACCTCTTTGAGAAAAAGAATGGACAATGGGATAGAGAACTTTTCAGCGACTTCAACATCAATGCCCCTTACAAAGTCATAAGTGTTCAAAACAATAATAATGAGCTTCATCTACATCTCAAAAAATCGAAAACAAGTAAAACAATAAAGTATGTAAATAGCAAGAAATTTTATGCTTATTTTATAGGCTCTTTAGCTGAATTGTCAGGTTTAAAGTTAAAAAATGAGAGTTATTTAGCTTCTATTAACTCTTTAACTACAAGTGCAAAAGAGACCATACAAAAGATAGAGTGGTTGGATTTAAAAGACCCTTCTCTGCAAAACATCCTGCAAAAACTCCCAAAACATCCCTTTGAAGAGTATTTTCATTATATAAAGAAAGAAGATGTACGAAAAATTGTTGTTGATGAAGTATTACTAGACACACTCAAACAAATTATATTAAAACACCTTCCTAAAAACGACAATCCATTAGGTATGGAGTATATACCCATAGACAATCTACTGTTTATATTTCATATGATTATTCCTAGAGAACAAGCACTAAAAGCTTTAGAAGTGTGTGATGTAGTTTATGAACCACCCGCCATAGTTCTTGGCTTTAGTGGCGAACATCAAATGCCACCAAAATACCTAGTACCCATCACCCATGTAGCAGATGCATATAAGCAGTTTCCTGATTTTATGAGTGTTTGTAAAAACTTTCAAAATGAAAACAGTTAACTGTGAGAAATACTTTTATTTACCAGCTTTCCATCAACACCCATTTTATAAGCTGCACCAAAACCAAGGACTAAGCTTTTTTCTTTTGGCGTTATTTTGATGATTTTAAAGTCTTTCATTTCTCTTAAAAATGAAAGCTTATCACCATAACGCTCATCAAAAAGTTTAAAAATTTTCTCTGTATCCTCTTGTACTTCACATGAGGCTCCAAAATAGAGTCTTTTTCTTGCATAGATATGGTCTGCATTTGCTTCATCTTCTATGATAAGTATATGGGCTTTTTTCGTCGTCGCCATATTTACAAAATGTGGTAAGTTTTTACTCACACTTACAAAGTAGTCTTCACCTAGTTTTACAAAAGGTGCATAGTTTGTTAAAGGTTCATTCTCAAGGCTTGTGCTTGAAATCACTAAACTGTATTTATCTTTGTCAAAGTTATTAAAGGCTTCTATTATCTCTTCATTTGTCATTGTTTTCCTTCTTGTTCTTCATAATTTTTTCTAGCTTCTATACCTATGAGAGTACTCTCATCAAAAAGATTTTTGAGAGTCATCTGTGAACTACTAGGGTTTTGAGCGATAGCTAATTTAATATGCTCATCCTCTACCTCATCACACAACTCATCTAAAGCTTCTGTAGGTGTATTTGGATTTTGTGCTAACTTGTACTGAGTATATAACTTATCACTACTCCTAACCAT
>DQSP01000239.1 GCA_015663215.1 Sulfurimonas sp. | reverse complement strand
GAATTTTCTTTAGTGCGCGTAATTTTCTAGCAGATGGAAGTAATAATTTACTCACTGGTGGAATAGAAGGACAGTACAAGTTTAACTTTTCAAAATATGCTGACTTCTTTATTGGAGGAAATGGTGGACTTGCTTATATCGAAATTGCACCTTCTTCTGATGGTATGGATCCTGGTGTAAACTTAACTACACCTTATTTTGGTGGAGATGTTGGTTTTAACTTTCATGCAACAGAGACACTAGACCTTGAACTTGGTGCAAAGTACATGTTTATGGACAGTACGATTACACAAGGTACAGCTACATATGACTTTAGAGATTTAACATCTTTTTATGCAAGTGTTATTTTTAAATGGCAAATGGATTAATCTAGAGTTTTAATGCTTTGATGAAATTATCTGCCACTATCTTACTGTGGTGTTTAAATTTATTAGCAGCCTCTTCTTCGTAGAATTTATCTACACTTAGAGCGAAAAGCTCTAACCATCTACCAAAACTCTCTCTCGTTAAACCTTGCATAGTCATATGAGGCTTTAGCGGTTTTCCTGCATATGCCGTGTCTTCTAAAAGGATTGAAGCCCAAAAGTCTGTCAAAAGGTTTAAATGGTGTTGCCACTCATCTGAAATCATTTCATCATCTAGCTTATCTATAAAAAAATCAGCTATTAGCTCATCTTTAAGTATGTTACTGTAAAAACGATCAAGCATAAGGCGAATATTTTTTTTAGTAATTGTTTTGTACTGCATATTAACTCTTTATTTTGTTTTTAAAAGTATAACAAATTCAATGTTAAGCTAAAGAAGCTAAAATTCATTTATTGGTTAATATTTTATAGAGTAAGGATAGGTATGATTTTTATAGGTATGATTTTTCAGTATAATAGTGAGCAAGGTACAGGTCTTATAATGCTCTCCGATGGAGGGCAAAAAGAGTTTAGTCAAACTCAGTGGGCAGATAGTAGTAACTCACCAGCGGTTGGTCAAAAGATAGCATATGAGACTGATGTAACAAGTGTTAAGGTTAGAGTAGCTTCACAAGATGATATAAGTAGAGCTTCAGCTAAACCAAAAGAAGAAAGTTCAAGCGATAATAAAAACGAGACTAGTGTTGATGAGTATCTCAAACACTTCACCGATTTGGGTTTTAAACTTGTTAAAGATACAAATAGTGATGCAGTGAGGACTTTAATACTACGAAGTTTTGCTACAGGTGAGTCTCAAGAGCTTATTATCACTCAAACAGCCTCTAGTACAACTGTTGTTGAGAAGATTAACGGTAAGATAGTCCCTCTATCTAATAACATATAAGGATACAAATGAAAAACCTACAAGAAGATTTCAAAAATGAACTTAAGAGTAAAGATAAATTAACTGTAGCTGGGTATGCAGAGTTATATAAAAAGCATGCTAAGATTGCAGTAGAAGCAGAGTTAAACAATGGTGCGAGCGAGACTCAAGCAGAGGCTATGGGTAATTACTATACTGCGGCTGTCTTAACTAACTGTGTACCAAACGAAAACACTCTTGTTAGAGTTCTTGCTTTGATTGAGGATAATAAAGAGTAAAAGAACTACTCTTCATCCTCTGCTTCATCTAACTCTTTACGAACTGCATCCATATCTAAACCTTTCACATGAGTGATGAGTTTATCAAATGTTTCTTCAGGAAGCATTCCAGCTTGGTTAAGTAAAACAATACCATCTCTCATTACGACAAGTGTTGGAATAGAAAAAACATCATATTGTGATGCTATCGCTTTTTGCTCTTCAGTATTGACCTTACCAAAAGTAATATCTGGATTTTTCTCTGCTACTTTTTCAAAAATGGGTGCAAATTGCTTACACGGACCACACCATTCTGCCCAAAAGTCAATTATTACTATATTTTTATCATCAATTGTTTCGTTAAAGTTTTTTGTTGTTAAATCTGTATATGACATACGTATCCTTTGTATTTTAAAAGAGTATTATAGTATAGTCATGCTAATAAAAAATTTATTTTTAAAATAGTAAAAAAAGGTGAAGAATTGGTATATGAGAACATAGTATTGATAGGTTTTATGGGTAGTGGTAAAACTAGTGTAGGCAAGACTCTTGCGAGGTACTTACATAAAGATTTTGTAGATATAGATAGTGTTATTGAGAAAGAACTTGGTGCGAGTATCAATGATATATTTAAAGATAAAGGCGAAGAGTATTTTCGTGAATTAGAGCAAAAATGTATAAATGAAATCACTCAAAAAAAAGGGCAAGTCATCGCTACGGGTGGTGGACTACCGATACATAGTACTATAGCTGAGAAATCACTCATAATTTATATAGATGCTGATTTTGATGTTATACTCAATAGGCTCTCACAAAAAGAACATGCAAAACGCCCACTACTTCAAGATGAAAAACGAGCTAGGGGTTTATATAAAGAGCGCATAAATAGATACAAAGAGCTTGCCACTCTAAGTGTAGATGCTAACCAAAAAATACAGGTTTTTATACATGTAATCGTAGACTTTATTTTAGATCAAAGAGTTCTGTAATTAAGTGAATTTGGGATACAATTGCTTACAAATAGGAGCCATATGAAACTTTTTATCATTTTAGGACTTTTAAAACTCTCACTCTATGCGAGTATGAGTATACAAGAGGCTTGGAATAGTATCCAAACTAAAAGTGAGGGTATGAAAGCCTCAAATGCAGATGTAACTCGTGCAGAGCTTAAAAAATCATCTGCAGAGTCTATGTACCTTCCTTCTGTGAGTCTAGTTGGTAGTTATACACACTTAAGCGAGCCCATAAACATAGACACCTCAGAGCTTTCTGATTTTATGGCATCTCTTACAATCCCCATAGCATTCCCTTCTCAAATGAACCTTTCAGAATAAGATATCTTTCTAGCTGATTTACAGGTTTTATGGCCCTTGTATGTTGGTGGTAAAATAGATGCAGCAAATGACATTTATGCTGCACAGATAAGCGAAAAAAGAGCTATGGCTCAGATGAAAAAAGATACGGAATTTTTAAAACTTATAAAGTACTACTATGGAGTTGTTGTGAGTGAGTCGCTTTATAAGACAAGAGTTCAAGCTCAAAAAGCTTTGAATATTCACTACGAAAATGCAAAAAAACTTAAAGCTCAAGGGCAAATAGCAAAGACAGAACTCCTAAATGCAGAGGTGAAACTAGATGCTACGAAGATAGAGACGAGGAAAGCAGAGCATAAGTTTGAAATAGCCTCATCAGCACTTTTTTCTCTTACAAAACTAAAACCAGTTCTAAGTTCAAAGCTTTTTGTAAATGAAAATATACAAAATCAAGAGTACTACAAAAAAGAGACACAAAGTAACTATGCAGGTATGAAAGTTCTTGATGCAAAAGCTTCACAAAGTAATTCCCCTGTAGAGATAAAAGAAGCAGCTTGGATGCCAGAGCTTGCAGCTTATGGTAACTACAACCTTTATAAAGATGACTCGCCTCTTATGAGTACACTTCCTACTTGGTTTGCGGGTGTTATGGTTAAAATAGATCTACTTCAGAGAAAAGATAGAAGCGAAGAAGTTCAAGCTGCAAAACTTTTAAATGATAAAGTGAAGTACCTAAGATTAGAGGCTCTTGATGGATTAGCTCTTTTAGTTGAAAAAACATATAAAGAAATGATGTCTGATAGAGAATAGTTTAATGCTTTGAACTCTTCGATCGAATTGGCACATGAGAACTATAGGTTAAGAGAGCTAGCATTTAGTGAAGGGCTATCAACTTCAGTAGAGTTAGTAGATGCACAAATATTTTTGCTCGGTGCCAAAACAAAGCGATTAAACGCGGCATATAACTTTGTGCAAAAGCTCTCACAGTTGAGTGTACTCAGCGGGGATAGAGAGATGTTTTTTCAAATAGAAGAGTTATCAGAGAGGATAAAGTAATGCAAAAAAGTTTAGTATTTATAGGTCTGGGGCTTTTAGCTTTAATGAGTTGGGTAGTGTATACTTTTTATGAGGCCTATCAGCCAAAACCTTTAATACTCCAAGGAGAGATAGATGCGCAGACATATAACATCAGCTCAAAACTTCCTGGTCGCATTAGTAATGTTTTTGTAAGAAAAGGGGACCAAGTAGAGATTGGTGATGCTATATTTTCTCTCTCTTCTCCTGAAGTAGATGCAAAACTCAAACAAGCAAAAGCAGCAAAAGATGCAGCAGGTGCACAAAAAACACAAGCAAACAATGGTGCAAGAAAACAAGAAATTCAAGCAGCACATGACCAGTGGCAAAAAGCAAAAGCAGCTGAAGCTCTGATGCTTACAACATACAAAAGAATCAACACACTCTTTGAACAAGGTGTCATTTCAGAGCAAAAACGCGATGAAGTCTACACTAAGTTCCAAGCAGCAAAGTACACTTCAAATGCAGCACATCAGATAGCATTAATGGCAAAAGAGGGAGCAAGAGTTGAAATAAAAGCAGCAGCTTCAGCACAAGAGAGAGTCTATGCGGCAAAAGTAGATGAAGTAAATGTCTACATAAAAGAGGCTTCTCAGTATGCATTTCATCAGGGTGAGGTTTCACAAGTCCTCATTCACTCAGGCGAGTTAGCACCGACTGGTTTTCCTGTTGTAAGTATCATAGATATGCAAGATTCATGGGCTAAGTTTGCTGTTCGCGAGGACTACTTAAGAGAGTTTAAAAAAGACAAAATCTTTAAAGCAAAAATACCTGCTTTAAGTGATGAATCGTATGTGTTTAAAGTTACAAATATTGCAGTTATGGGTTCATTTGCCACTTGGCGAGCAACTGAGAGTGGTAAAGGCTTTGATATGAAAAGTTTTGAAGTTGAGCTTCGAGCTGTGAAACCCATAAAAGATTTACGAGTAGGCATGAGTGTCTTACTAGAGTTATAAGTTAAAGCCTATGTTTGAAGCACTCAGTAGCTCTTTTTCTAAAGAGATAGCGATGATAAAGAACTCTTACTATCTGATACTACTTACTACTGCTCTTCCTGTTTTTAGTTTTATACTGATTATAAGTATATTTTACAAGGGAGTGGCATTTGAGTTGCCTATAGCAATCGTTGACAATGACAAAAGCCAACTCTCTAAAAAACTACTTTTTAACATCGAGGCTTCACCAACACTAAAAGTTTTTTCTCACTCTTTTAGTACAAAAGAGGCTCTTAGCTTAGTCAAATCATCTAAAGTATATGCTGTTGTTATCATTTCTCCAAACTTTCAAAGAGAAGTACTGCAAAAAAAACAGCCAAAAGTTACTGCCATGCTAAACACACAGTACATACTTATAGGCAAAATTCTTACTGCAGCACTTGTTGAGACAGTAGCCCATAGTGCTGGTGAAGTTGAGTTTGTGCAAAACCTTGTAAACACTCAAAACTCTGATACTGCACTTCATATTGTCTCCCCAATTGGACTACAGATAACACCATATTTTAACACCTATAAAAACTACTTTCTTTTTTTAGTTTCAGCCTTACTTCCTGCTATTTGGCAAATATTTATTGTGGTTGCTACCATTGTTAGTTTTGGAGTACTTTTTAAAAATAAAGGTGAAAAAGAATACTTTGGCACACAGAATATTACAGCAAAAATAATAGGAAAAATGCTTCCATATACCATCATCTTTACTACGATAGGAACTCTTTTTCTTTTCTACATTTACGGTACACTTGGGTGGTACTTTGAGGGTTCTTTTGCTATTACTATATTTGCTATGTTTTTAACTGTGGTAGCCTATCAAGTCATTGCACTAGTTTTGTTTGTAACAGGGTTTGACTATGCTAGAACACTTAGTCTTGGTGCAGTCTACACGGCTCCTGCATTTGCATTTTTGGGAGTCACTTTTCCTATCTACAACATGAACTCCTTTGCACTTGTTTGGCGAGACATACTTCCCATCTCACACTATGTAGAACTACAAATATCTCAAGTTAACTACGGTGCAGATATATTTTTAGAAGTAGAAAAATTACTTACCATTAGTGCTTTTTGACTACTCTTTATTCTTGTAGTTTTACGCTTTAGACAGAGGTTACTATCATGAAATTTTTTAAAGTTTTCAAGGCAGAATCTAAGCTAATATTTACTGATGTGGCATTAGTGCTCACTATAATTGGTGGAGTTTTACTCTATGTTTTCTTATATCCACAACCATGCTCATCGCAAAGTGTAAGTGGGCTTAGTATTAGCTTTGTTGATCTGGATAAAAGTAAGCTCAGTAGAGAGATAGCATTTAAGTTAAATAGCACTCCCCAAATAAGTATTACAAGATATGATATGAGTGAAAGGGATGCCAAAAATGCTTTAGTTGAAGGTAATATAAAGGCCATTGTAGTCATTCCTCACAACTTCTCTAAAGATGTTACTCTAGGGAAGTCACCTGTTGTGGCAGTTGGTGCCGATAGCAGTTACTTTCTTATCTATGGCGCAGTTTTAGAGGGAGCGATGAAGTCAGTCCTAACACAGAGTGCAAGTATGAAAGTCGGTAAACTGCTCATATCAGGTGCCCCTATGGTAGGAGCAGTTAAAGCATACACACCATACACACTCAACACAATAAACCTCTTTAACACAAACAATAGCTACACACAGTATGTTATACCTGCCGTATATATTATCATACTCCAACAGACTATGCTTATAGGTCTTGGCATACTAGGCGGAGGGATAAATGAAAGAATAAGAACAAGGCAGAGGGGGTACTATAATGAGGCACCAGTTTGGATGATGATGCTCTCGCGTTTCATTATCTTTGGAGCTATATTTTTTGTGCATATACTCTTTTATTTTGGTTTTAGTTTTAGCTTTTTTGAAGTGACACATATATCTTCTGTATCAAACTTATTAAATTTTTCAGTAGCATTTCTCACAGCTAGTATATTTTTTGGAATATTTTTAGGGGCACTTTTTAGCTCTCGCGAGATAGCAACTCCTGTCATACTATTTAGTTCTTTACCTCTTGTCTTTAGTGTTGGTTTTATCTGGCCACTAGAAGCCATCCCTATGTTCATACAAAACCTCTCATATCTTGTGCCATCAACTCCCGCGATGCAAGGGTTTTTAAGATTAAACCAGATGGGTGTAGAGTTTAATGCAATCATGCCTCAATATAAAACCTTATGGATACAAGCAGTAGTTTATGCAGGTCTAGCGTATTTTATTCTTGATAAGAAGAGAAGAGCCTAATATTTTTATATAATGAGCTTAGCAATTTTTGCAAATACATTATCTAAACCACTTACAACACAATCTACAGTAGTTAAAGAGTCCCCATCGCTATTTAATGCTTCTAAAACTTTTTTAGTATCCTCTTTAACATCATCAAGCTCTTTATGCAGTGAATTTATATCTGACCACTGCTCTTCAATAGCTTCTATATCAAGCTTTTCTAGCAACTCAGCTAGCTCCTCATGCTTGACTATCATTACTGAATGCTCTCGTTGGAGTTGAATTTTATTAAAATAATCAGTCATTTTTATATATGTGTTTTGAAGTGAATCATAGAGTGAATTGTCTATAGCCATCTGGTTTCCTTTTGAATGTTAATTTTGTTGAGTAATATTTGAAGTATTATATATTAAATTTTCTCTAGAGAACAACTAAAACAGCATTTTAGCTATAATTCCATCAATGAAAAAGAAACCAGATTTTAAAGTAACATCTCCTTATCAACCAGCAGGTGATCAGCCTGAGGCTATTAAACTACTTACTAAAAGTATCCTCGATGGTAATCGCTATCAGACTTTAGAAGGTGTGACTGGGAGTGGTAAAACACATACAATGGCACGTATTATAGAGAATGTGAAGATGCCTACTATCATCATGACTCATAATAAAACTCTTGCAGCGCAGTTGTACTCAGAGTTCCGTCAGTTTTTTCCTAACAATCATGTTGAATATTTTGTTTCTTACTATGATTATTATCAGCCGGAGGCTTATATCCCTCGGCAAGATCTTTTCATAGAAAAAGATAGTGCTATAAATGATGAGCTTGAACGAATGCGTTTAAGTTCCACTGCGAATCTTCTTTCCTATGATGATGTTATAGTTATTGCTTCTGTTTCTGCTAACTATGGACTTGGTGACCCTGAAGAATACTTAAATATGGTTCAGGTTTTAACGGTAGGTGATGAGATAAACCAGAAGAAACTGCTGCTGCATTTAGTGGAGATGGGCTACTCTCGTAATGATTCTTATTTTGACTCTGGGCATATTCGAGTTAATGGTGAATCACTTGATATTTACCCTCCTTATTTTGAACAAGAAGCTATTCGTATTGAGTTTTTTGGAGATGAGATAGAGGCGATTTATACTTTTGAAGTTATTGATAATAAACGCCTAGACACTCACAAAGACATAACTATATATGCCTGTTCACAGTTTAGCGTGGGACAAGAGAAAATGTCTCGTGCCATTAAACGCATAGAAGAGGAACTTGATGATAGACTTGCGTATTTTACCAAAGAGGGAAAACTATTGGAACATCAGCGTTTAAAACAGCGAGTAGAGTTTGACTTAGAGATGCTACAAACTACGGGAATGTGTAAGGGAGTAGAAAACTACTCGCGTTTACTTACAGACAAAAAACCAGGAGAAGCACCTTTTACTCTACTAGATTATTTTGCTCAAAATAACAAAGAGTATCTCGTTATAGTAGATGAGTCTCATGTTTCACTACCTCAATATCGTGGTATGTATGCAGGAGATAGGGCGAGGAAAGAGGTACTTGTTGAGTATGGATTTCGTCTGCCATCAGCACTTGATAACCGCCCACTCAAAGCTGATGAGTATATAGTCAAAGCACCCAAATATCTCTTTGTTTCAGCGACACCAGCTGAATATGAGCTAGATATGTCCGCAGTTGTTGCACATCAGATTATTCGTCCTACTGGATTACTCGACCCAGTTATAGAGATAAAAACATCAGATAACCAAGTAGAAGATATTCATGATGAGATAAAAAAGGTTACTGTTAATGATGAGCGAGTTCTTATAACAGTACTTACAAAAAAGATGGCTGAGGCTTTGACTAAGTACCTTGCTGATTTAGGTATTAAAGTACAGTACATGCACTCAGACATAGACACAATAGAGAGAAACCAAATCATTCGAGCCTTGCGTTTAGGTGAGTTTGATGTTCTTATCGGGATTAACTTACTGCGTGAAGGGCTTGATTTACCTGAGGTGAGTTTAGTCGCTATTTTAGATGCAGATAAAGAGGGATTTTTACGAAGTGAAACGGCACTTATTCAGACTATTGGTCGTGCTGCTAGAAATTCTAAAGGTCGCGTTATACTCTATGCAAATAAGATAACGAAGTCTATGAAAAAAGCTATAGATATTACGAGAGAGAGACGTGAAATACAAGATGCATATAATAATAAGCATGGTATTACTCCAACAACAACTATTCGTGCTCTTGATGAAAACTTAAAAGTTGATGACCATGGTGACTTGTATACTAAACACGATAAAAAAGATAAAATACCAGCAAGTGAAAAAAAAGCGATTACAAAAGAGTTGATGCTGAAGATGAAACAAGCAGCGAAAGAGTTAAACTTTGAAGAAGCAGCAAGACTTCGTGATGAAATCATGAAAATTAAAAAACTATAGGATAAATATTTAATGGAAGAGACATTTAGTAACTTAGAAACATACGGATACATAGGACTTTTTCTCTACTCTTTAGGTGGAGGATTTGTAGCACTTTTGGGTGCTGGAGTACTCTCATACCTTGGAAAGATGGACTTGGCTACTTCAATGAGTGTCGCGTTTGTAGCAAATGCTTTAGGTGATGTACTGCTTGTATATCTTGCACGTTATCAAAAAAGTATGATGATGGAAGGGATTAAAAAGCATAGAAGAAAACTAGCACTCTCTCATATACTTATGAAAAAGTATGGCTCATGGATTATCTTAATTCAGAAGTTCGTTTATGGCATAAAAACTTTAATTCCCATAGCTATAGGGCTAACTAAATACGATTTTAAAAAGTTTATAATTTTTAATACTGGAAGTTCTGCTGTTTGGGCACTTGTAGTTGGGTTAGGCAGTTTTTACTCTGGAGAGGCACTTGTAAAGGTGGCTGGAGTTGTAAGTGAAAAACCTTGGATTGCTATAGTTATACTTGTTGTATTTGCTGGAAGTTTATGGTTATATTTAGAAAAAGCGACAAAAAAGAAAGTAAAGTAACAGTTTTATTTGTGAAGAAATAGCTCAAAACTTATACT
>DQSP01000214.1 GCA_015663215.1 Sulfurimonas sp. | reverse complement strand
TAGAAGAGAATAGGTCAGGGTTTAAAACCTCAAACTCTACTTTTTCAGCAGGGTTTAATTTAGAAAGTTGTACTTTAAGAAGAGCTATTATGTCGCACATGGAACTATTTTTAAAATTTTGCATGGTGTGATTGTACACAAGTTTAAAGAAAAGGTAAACAATATGAATAGAAATATGAGTTTTTATAAGTTTATGCATAAACAGATTCTTGTTATTATCGCTTTAAATATTGCAACTGCTCCAGGTTACCTCATTATGGGTTACCTCTATACTTCTATGGTATACGAGTCTATCTGGATGTTGTTTGTGACTATTATCGCTCTGTATGGTTACAGCTTGTATAGAAACTATTCTCCTGACATGACGATACAGAACAAAGATTGGTGGATAGGCAGAGTAAGAGTTTTCATGTTTATCTACTCTCTTGCATGGAGTTTGATGTTTGTTTACTATGTGACCTCCGATAACATTGAGATGCACTACATTGCCATAGCTACCCAACTTGGAACTTCTGTTGTTGCAGCAACACTACTTGCTTCTCAAAAAAAGCTTGTTAACTTTACAGTTATTTTTCTTATGACACCTCTGTTTCTTTACTTTGCTTCCCTAGGAGGAACATACTCATATATACTTGCATTTTTTACTGCAGTACTCAGTGGAGTTATTTTGTATGCAGCAAAAAATACAAATGATTACATCCTTAAAAGTAACTATCAAGCATATCGTGACCATCTCACAAACTTAGGAAATAGAAGATACTTTTTAGAAATTTTGGATAGTGCTGTGAAGGAAAAGCAGAACAAGTATACATACCTCCTTCTTATCGACTTAGACCATTTTAAAACTATAAATGATACATTAGGACACGATATAGGTGATAAACTTCTACAAGAGGTTGCAAAAAGAATGTTAAAATTTTCGTCTGATAACAATAACGAAGTATCAAGACTTGGTGGTGATGAATTTTGTGTATTAAGTCGAAGTTTTGATACTCAAGAGGCTTGCCTAAAAAATGCTGAATTTTTTTCTATGAAGTTGCTAGAAGAGATTAAAAAGACATATCTTATTGAGGGTCAGCACCTTTATATAAGTGCTAGTATAGGTATTAGTCTTATTGATAGTAGAAAGATAAATGCTAATGAGTTTTTAAAAGAAGCTGATATGGCTATGTATGAAGCAAAAAGTGAAGGTCGAAATGGGGTGATAATCTTCAATGATGCACTGCGAGAGCTTGTGGAGAAAAAACTCAATATTGAAAGACTACTTCATTTTGCTATTAAAAAGCAAGAGATTACTCTTCATTATCAACCGCAAGTGGATGTAGAGAGAAAAGTTGTTGGTTGTGAAGTCTTAGTTCGATGGAACAGTAGCGAGTTAGGTTCTGTAGGACCAGATCTTTTTATACCAATAGCTGAAAGTACGGGGTATATTATCGAGCTTGGTACATATATATTAGAAGAGTCCTTTAAGAGCATTAAAGAGTTTGCACAACTACAGTTAGGTATACAACAGGTTTCTATAAACATTAGTATGAGACAGCTAGAACAAGAAAATTTTGTAGATATAGTTGAGGGTTTACTTGCAAAATATTTTAGAAAGAGATCTAAAATTGCTATTATTTTTGAGATAACAGAAACAAGTACAGCTGAAGACATAACATCCCTTGTTCGTATTATTAATAGACTAAAAAAATACAATATTTCTTTTTCTATGGATGATTTTGGTACAGGGTATTCCTCTTTAAGTTATTTACAGGAAATACCAGTGTCTGAGTTGAAGATTGACCAATCTTTTATCTCGAAACTCGCTGATATGAAACAACTTTCTTTAGTGAGAACTATTATAGATATATCGAAAAACTTTTCTCTTCTTACTGTTGCAGAAGGTGTAGAAGAAGAGTATCAAAGAGAGTCTTTAAAAGAGTTGGGTTGTAACCTTTACCAAGGTTATCTCTTTTCAAAAGCACTTCCAAAAGAGGAGTTTAAAAATTATTGTATAAAATAATGCAATAATTGTTCCAACTTTTCTTTTTTCTTCTAAATCTTACATTACTTTCAGTTTAATCACACTACAATAGTAGCCTAATAACAAAAATTAATTTGAAAAGTCAAACAATGAGAATAGATAAGTTTTTAAACTCGGTAAATATCACAAAGCGTCGTTCGGTTGCACAAGATATGTTAGCAAACAAAGTCGTGGAGATTAATGGTGTACTTGTTAAACCAAGTAAAAATGTAGAGATAGGTAATATCATCACGATAAACTACTTAGAGAACTCTAAAAAGTATGAAGTACTACAGCTACCCACAACTAAATCAACCCCAAAATCATTACAACACGAATACATAAAGGAGCTATGATGACATATGAGAGTGCTAAAACAGAGTTTACTTCACTTTTTAAGCATGAAATGAACGATGAGCAGATGAGAGAATTCTTAGTAGGTATGACTCTTGATAATAACACCTCAGTAAATACAATTGCAGCTGCAGCAGAAGTGATGAGAACTTACGCCCTACCTCTGCCTATAAGCGAAGAGACAAGAAAAAGAGCAGTAGATGTAGTAGGAACAGGTGGCGACAAGATAGGCTCGTTTAACATCTCTTCAACTGTAGCAATGCTTGTCGCTTCATGTGGGGCTACTGTTGCTAAACATGGAAGCCGTTCTGTTACTTCAAAAAGTGGTAGTGCAGATATGTTTGAAGCACTTGGTGTTAGACTAGACCTCAGCATTCAAAAGAGTGCTAGACTACTTGAAGAGAGCGGTTTTACTTTTATGTTCGCACAGAACCATCATCCTGCGATGTCATTTATAATGCCTATTCGCAAAAGTATTCCAGATAAGACTATATTT
>DQSP01000071.1 GCA_015663215.1 Sulfurimonas sp. | reverse complement strand
TTATTCATTATATAAGCATTTTCCTTATACTCGTTACAAAAAACATCTCTGCTCCACTCAAATTCACTGTGAGAAATATTTAACTGTGAGAGTAGTGTTGCTGCTATATCTCTTTGAGAAACTATTTTGTCTATGCTTTTACCACGATACTCTTTTTTAATCACTTCACCATAAAAAAGCATAGGAATATGGTGCCATCTTTTATCTGCTCTGCTCCAAGCTAGTGGTGTATGGTGTGAATGATCTGCAACAAAAATAAAGAGTGTATTTTCATACCATGATTCTTTTTTTGCATTTTGAATAAACTCACCAATAGACTTATCTGTATAGTATATAGAGTTTAAGTATCCCTTATCACCATCACCCCACTCTATAACATCTTCCATAGGTTGATCGTAAGGAGAGTGTGAACTTACAGTAAAGAGTGAGCTAAAAAATGGTTCTTTCATTTGTGATGACTTATCTTTTAAGTACTCAAGCATATATCCATCGTGATAGCCTAAAACTCCTGCTTTAGAAGAGTCCATCTCTATGTCACTATGCTCCTCTATAGTATCAAAGCCATTTCCATACATGTAAGATGTAAGGTTTCCATACCGGAGTTGTCCACCAAAGTAAAAAGCAGTTTCATAACCATTTGCTTTAAGTTTTTGTGTTAAAAATGGCATCTTATAAAATTTTGAAGGAAGATTTGTCACATAAGTACCTGCAATTGCTGGCCAACCCGAGAAAATAGAAGGTAGTCCTTCGTGAGAAAGTGTAGAACTTGCATAAGTTTGAGTAAATAAAATTCCTTTTTTAGACATCTTCATTATGTTTGGTATAACTGCTCTGTATTTATCATTTTTTATAAAATCACCTGAGAGAGATTCCCATATAACCAAAACTATATTTGGTCTATCTGTTGTAAGGATTGACTCTCTCTCACATCCTTTTGGTGTTGCCATAAACTCTGCTAAGATTTTCTCTCTTTTTTCATCATCTAAAGTTATTTTATATGGGTTTTCTCCATTTATAATAGACTGATTTTCTGTAATACTATGTATAAAGTTATACACCGTACTTATAGCGATGTCATTATAAACCTTATGCTTAGAGAAATAAACCGTACTTTGAGAGATGGGTATTTCCGCCCAACCACCACGTGCTCCGAGAAATATAATAATTGGTAGAACAAAAAGAGAAAAAATTACTACTTTATAGTTTCGTTTTGCTTTTACATCATAAGTAGCAAAAAGTTTTTTTGTTAGAGTGTAAAAAAGTGCTAAAACACTCACTAAGATTATCGTAAGAATTATTGTAAGAATTATCGGATTTGAGACTATTGCCTCATCGGGGTGTTTTAAATAGTTAAAAATTTTAAATGTAGGTTTTTCTTCCCATTCATTATATATACCAAGTTCCGCGATATAAATAAATGTAGAAAAAATGATAACACCAAAGGTATAAATAAAGAGAATGACTTTAATGATTGTAGACTTAAAAAGTGTGTTTATATTAAGTAGTACCCACGGAATAACTATAAGAATCGAAGCAGTCGCTACATCTAAACTAACTGCATTTATATATGCTAAAGCAGTCTCTTTGAAGGGTGTGGCTACGACTTGAAGTTTATCCCAGTAATAAACTACAAAAATCGTTCGAAAAACTTCTATAAAAAAGAAAAAAAGAAAAAACTGTTTGAGTAAAAAAGAGAGGCTATTTTGCATATACTTGGAACCTTTATAGATATAAATTATGTCGATATTATAATATAAAAAATATTTTAAATCGTTTATAGTGTATAATAAGAGAAACAATTTTAGGATAATACTCTTATATGCTAGATACATTTTATAAAACACCGAAAAAAAGTGCTTATTTACTCATTTTAATTCTAGCTATTTTTGCAACACTTTATAATGGAATCTTACCACTACATGGAGATGAAGCTTACTACTGGATGTGGAGTCATGACTTACAATTGAGCTATTTTGACCATCCTCCCATGATAGCTTATCTTATCTACTTTAGTAACTTTATCTCTGAAAGTGAGTGGGGTATACGGCTTGTTCCTGTTATCGCTATGAGTATCTCTTCACTGTATGTTTACAAACTTACAGCACTTATAAGCGATGAAAAAACTGCTCTAAACGCAGTAGTCATCATCTCCTCTGTTCTTTTAACACATGCTGGGTATATTTTTGCGACACCTGATGCACCGCTTATTCTTTTTTGGACACTCTCACTTTATTATAGTTGCAGGGCTATATTTGAGGGTAAACTTCTTGACTTTATTTTAACAGGTATTTTTTTAGGTGCGATGATGATTAGTAAATATTCGGCTATCATGCTTCCACTGAGTTTAATCATCTTTATACTTACTAAACGCAGAGACTTACTTTTAAACCCCAAGCTTTATCTCACTACAATTATCGCTATTCTCGTAGTCGCTCCTATGCTCTACTGGAACTATGAACACGAATGGATCAGTTTTCTTTTTCAAATAGACCATGGTTCTAGTGACTCTTTCACCATACAGCCTTGGCTTATTTTAGAGTTTGTCTCTTCGCAATTTGGTGTTTTTACTCCTGTTTTTGCATGGATACTTTTTTACTATCTCATCAAAGAGAAGCTCTTTATTAAAGATGAAAAACTCTACTTTATTGCTCTGAGTGTTGTTGTTATTCTGCTCTTTTTTCTCTACAAAAGCTTTTATGTGAGTATGGCACCGAGCTACTCAGCCCCCGCATACATTGGTGGGGCTATTTTACTTTCTATCATCATAAAAAAATATGAGCTTAAAAAGAGTTTTGCTATTGGTTTATCTATTGCGATATTTTTCACTCTTTTAATCAGAACTGCACTTATCACTCACCTACCAGAACTCCAGCGTTTTATGTATAAAACTGAAGATATAGTAGCTAGAATGTACACATATGCACAAGAGGGAGATAAGTTTTATGGGGCACACTTAACAACTGCCGCATACATAAAGTTTTATCTTCCAGACCACCCTGACACTGATGTTGCCATAGACTCACGCTACTCTTACTACGATATGGTTAGAGATGAAAACACTTGGCATCAAAACGGTTTAGTTCTTTGTAGAAATGACAAACGCGAGGCAGAGCTCCGCAAATACTACGAAAATGTAGAACTCATAGACACTTATAAGGTATGTAATAAACGTACATTTTACACCTATAGAGTCTCTAATCCAAAACAAATTGAGAAAAAATGAATAACTTACTAATGCTTCTACGCCCACACCAGTATGTAAAAAATCTCTTCATATTTGCACCACTTATCTTCGCGTTTAACTTTAATCAAGAGAGTGTTTTAAACGCCACTGTTGCGTTTGTACTTTTCTCTCTATTAGCTAGTAGCATATATGTTTTGAACGATTTCATGGACATAGAAGAAGACAAAAAACACCCCACAAAGAAGAACCGTCCTCTCGCTTCAGGTGCTATCTCTTTAACAACTGCGAACTTTCTTTTTTTAGGGCTTTCATCAACTACTTTAGTGGCAACATTTCTCTTTTCACATGAACTTTTCGCTGTATTAGTTATGTATTTTGTGCTAAATATCTTATACTCTTACCGACTCAAACACATTGCCATTGTTGACATTTTCATCATTGCTACGGGTTTTGTGCTGCGTTTATTTGCAGGGGCACAGGTAACAGATACACCTCTTTCAATGTGGATCATCATCATTACTTTTTTACTTGCTATTTTCTTAGCACTTGCTAAACGCCGTGATGATGTACTGCTCTCCCTTGAAGGTAAAGAGACACGAAAAAACATAGATGGCTATAACCTAGAGTTCGTAAACGCGGCTATGGTACTTATGAGTGGAGTTGTGATAGTGAGTTACTTACAGTACACTGTCTCACCTGAAGTCATAGCTCGCATAGGGAGTGAGTATCTCTACCTCACAACTATATTCGTCATCCTCGCCATCCTTCGTTATATGCAGATAACTTTTGTAGAACAGCAAAGTGGTAGCCCTAGTAAAATAGTCCTCAAAGATACTTTCATTAAAATCACTCTTATTTTATGGCTTATCAGTTTTGTAGGGATAGTAAAGTTTATATGATAGCCATTCGTTACATCATTTTTGCTATTATATCAACCATAGTAAATCTTTTTTTTCAGTGGCTGAGCTTTTTTGTTTATAGTGGTTTTTTATCTCTTTATCTCGCTATGTTTATCGGGACATTAGCTGGTTTAGTATTAAAATATATCTTAGATAAAAAGTACATTTTTTTCCATGAAACTTCAGGTGCTAAAGATAATGGCAAGAAGTTTTTACTTTACTCTCTCATGGGAGTTTTTACGACCTTTATTTTTTGGGGTTTTGAGACTGGCTTTGATTATGCTTTTGCAGATGAAAATGCGAAGTATTTAGGTGCTGTAATTGGCTTAAGTATAGGTTATGTAATCAAGTATAATTTAGATAAAAAATTTGTTTTTAAGGACTAAAGTTTGAGTTTACAAAGCTGGGGAATGTACCCTCTTGTTGAAAATGAAGTTATTAAATTTAGTAGTGAAAAAGAGCTTCAAGAGAAACTTGACACGGCTGATGAGTTAGTAGCTTATGGAAATGGTCGAAGTTATGGAGATAGTGCGCTAGCTGACACGTTAGTCCATACAAAACCCTATGACTACTTCTTAGACTTTGATGTAACTAATGGTATATTAGAGGTTCAAGCAGGTGTTTTACTCTCTGAGATACTAGAGGGAGTAGTCAAACACGGATGGTTTTTAAAAATCACACCTGGAACAAAACTCATTACAGTAGGCGGTGCTATCGCCTCAGACATTCATGGTAAAAACCACCATATAGAAGGTTGCTTTAGTGAATGTGTCCAAGAGTTTACTCTTATGTTAGCAGATGGAAAAATTGTCACTGTTAAAAAAGATGAAGAGCTTTTTCTTGCTACTTGTGGAGGGATGGGTCTCACAGGAGTCATCCTCACAGCAAAACTATCACTTAAAAAAATAAACTCACAGTTCATAAATCAAACCACTATAAAAACAAGAAATCTTAAAGAGACTTTTGCAGCGTTTGAAGAGTATAAACACCTACCATATAGTGTGGCATGGGTAGACTGCCTCGCAAAAGATGAGAATATAGGAAAGTCTCTACTTATGGTTGGTGAGTTTGCAGATGATGGAGATCTTAGGTACAAGCCAAAGTCAAAACTCAACATCCCTTTTAACTTTCCATCTTTTGCCCTCAATACTCTAAGTGTAAAAGCTTTTAACTGGCTTTATTATTGGAAATCTCAAGATGGTGTTTCCAAGCAGAGAGTACATTTTGATAGCTTTTTTTATCCACTTGATAGCATTCGTAACTGGAACCGTATTTATGGTAAAAATGGTTTTACTCAATATCAATTCATTTTACCAAAAGAGAGTAGTTTTGATGGTTTAGAGAGAATTTTAGATAAAATTTCGCAGAGTGGCAAAGGCTCATTTCTTGCAGTACTCAAACTCTACGGCAAGAAAAATGAAAATTATCTCTCTTTTCCTATAGAGGGTTACTCTCTAGCACTTGACTTTAAAATAGAAAAGGGACTATTTGAGCTCTTAGATGAACTTGATGCAATAGTAGTTGAGTGTGGTGGTCGTATATACCTCACAAAGGATGTCCGTGTAAGCAAAGAGACTTTTGAGCAAGGTTATGAGAAGATAGAAACATTTAGAAAGTTTAGAAAAGAAAATAATATGAGTGAAAAATTTAATTCACTACAAAGTAAAAGGTTGGGATTATGAGTTATGTTTTAATAGTTGGTGCAAAGAGTGATATAGCAAAAGAGACAGCTCGTGTTTATGCAAAAAATGGTTATAACTTATACCTTGGTGCTAGAGATATAGCTGAGTTAGAAGAGTTTAAAACAGACCTAGAAGTTCGTTCTTCTGTAAAAGTGGAGTTAGTAGAACTTGATATCACTGCGTTTAATACGCATAAGGAGATATATAACTCACTAGCGGAGAAACCTTTTGGTGTTATAGTTGTTTCAGGGTATATGACAGAACAACACAAGGCTCAAAAAGAGTGGAGCGAATCCCTTAACACTATCAATGTAAACTACACAGGAGCCGTAAGTCTTTTAAACATAATAGCAAACGACTTTGAAGAAGATAAACGCGGCTTTATAGTCGGAGTTAGTTCTGTTGCAGGAGATCGCGGAAGAAAAACAAATTATATCTACGGTAGTGCAAAAGCTGCGTTTAGTGCTTACCTCTCAGGGCTAAGAAATAGACTCTTTGAGAGTGGCGTTTCAGTATTAACAGTTAAACCCGGGTTTGTAAACACAAAAATGACAGAAGGATTAGTACTTCCCCAGAAACTCACAGCCCAGCCAAGTGAAGTAGCAGAAGATATTTTCAAAGCACAACAAACAGGAAAAAATACTCTTTATACTAAATGGGTATGGCGTTACATCATGCTTATCATCACAACTATCCCTGAGTTCATCTTCAAAAAACTGAGCATCTAAAACTATGACAAAAACCTACGAAAAAGAGATAAAGATAGTCGGGATTGTTCTTTTTTGTAAGCTCTTCATTCTAGCACTTGTACCACTCACAGGTGATGAAGCTTACTTCATAAAGTGGGCAACACACCTTAGTAGCGGTTACTATGACCACCCTCCAATGATTGGGTGGCTCATATGGCTTATGAGTTTTGTAAATGATAGCATCATATTTTTTAGACTTTTCTCATTTATGGCGGCTATTACGGTGGCGTTTAGTATCTATAAAATAGCCCAGCTTTATATTGATGAAAACAAGGCATACCTACTTTTTTTACTCTTTTTAGTCTCTCCTGTAGATATTTTAATGTCACTTTTTACAAACGATATTCCCCTCGTTCTTTTTGGAACACTCGGGACACAGTTCTTTGTCTACTCACTCAAAAAAGAGCAGACTATCAAATATGCCCTACTCGCAGGACTCTTTTTAGGGGCTGCATTTTTAAGTAAGTACTTCTCTCTGTTTTTGTTTTTCTCACTCTTTGTTTTTGCCATATCTGTGTACAAAACAAAAGCCATAAAAACACTACTTATAGCCATGCCAATAGTCCTACTCGCCATAGCCCAAAACATCTACTTCAACTACAACTGCTGTTGGAACAACATCATGTTTAACTTCTTCGCTCGAACAGAGAGTCACTATAACTTCGAGACATTTTCAAACTTTGTTTTAAACCTTGTTTATGTCGTAACACCATGGGCATTTTGGTTTCTTTACAAGAGTAGAAAAAACTTTGTAAAAAGTGAGCTACTTATACTTGTCTCACTTATACTCGGTGTAATGTTTGTAGTATTCTTTATGGTTTCACTTAAAAACTTAATGGGCATACACTGGTTTATACTCTTTATACCTTATATATTTTTACTCTTTGCATTTTTAGATGAGAAGTACCTGCATAAACTCTTCAAGTACAATGCTATCTTTACAGCTATACATATAGTTATATTACTTTGTGTTTTAGCAGCTCTTCATCTACTACCTAACTCTGTTTTTAAATCGAGTTACTTCTACGAGGATGCAGTTCTTAGCTCAAATATGAAAGAGACTTGTACTATTTTAGACAAAGAGTACACAGATAAAAAACTTTTCTCCACAGGTTACACAAACGCAGCCATGTTTAACTACTACTGTAAAAAAGATATGCCGATGATATTTAGCAACTCTGTTTTTGGTCGAATGGATGATAAACTAGTAGATATTCGCACTCTTAAAGACAGAGACTTATATATCTTTAACAACCGTGAGATAAAGATAAGTGAATATGCAAATGTTTGCGATGATGTAAAGATAGATACATTTAAAGTCGAAGATGCTGTGTTTTATGTAGCTGAGTGCAAAGGTTTTGATTACGATAAATACAAAACACACTACTTAGATATACAACAAAAGAAGTTTTATGACATACCAAAATGGCTACCACAAGGCAAATGTTACTTCAACGATAGATACTATAAAGATGAGCAACTCAAGTGACTCTAGCACTCTTTGATTTTGATGGGACACTCACAACAAAGGACTCTCTTGGAGAGTTCATCAAGTTTGCCGTAGGAAAACCAACTTACTACTTCAAATTAGCCATATTCTCCCCCATATTTTTTCTCTACAAAACAAAACTAATGGACAACTCTTATGCCAAAGAGCTACTCTTTAGACTTTACTTTCATAAAATAAACGAAGATGAATTTAAAAGACTAGCTCAAAAATATGGCGAAACAAAAATCAACGATATTACAAGAGAGCACATCTATGAGAAGTTTCAAGAGCATATAAAAAATGGTGATAGAGTCCTCATAGTATCGGCATCATTACGTTCATGGTTAGAGCCATGGGCAAACAAACACAAGGTAGAACTTCTCTGTACAGAACTAGCGTTTAAAGATGGGAAATTCACCGGACACTTCAAAACAAAAAACTGTCATGGTCAAGAAAAGCTCAGACGAGTACAAGCCCATCTAAACCTAGACGACTATGATAAAATCTATACCTATGGTGATAGTGGTGGGGATGATGCTATTTTAGCTATTGCTGATGTTAAGGTTAGAGTAAAATAGACGAATTCAAGGAAAAACATATGAACAGAAATGCGAAAATTCAAAAGCTATATGACAAACACCTAAAACGTGCCCGTTCGAAGTTAAAGACTTCTTCCAAAGCACCTTATATCTCAAAAGCTGACAGAGCCATAACAACACTTGAGGACCTTGCAAAAACAGTAGACTACTCGCTAATGGACACACTTAACTCTGATCCAAACACCACTGAAGATGGTATTGATTACTCACCACGAGAAGTCTTTAGTGGACATTATGTTCCCGTAAAATCTACACCTATTAAAGAGCCACAGTATATCGCACACTCTAAAACCTTGTTTAAGGAACTTGGTTTCGCTGAAGCTCTAGCAGAGTCGCCGGACTTTATTCGTATGTTTTCAGGAGATATGTCACAGTTACCAGAGCCTATGAATAAGCTTGGTTGGGCATGTGGATATGCTCTTTCTATCTATGGCACTGAGTACTATCAGCAGTGTCCTTTTGGAACTGGAAATGCTTATGGTGATGGTCGTGCTATGTCTGTTTATGAGGGTGTTCTTAAGGGTAAACGCATCGAGATGCAACTCAAAGGTGGTGGTCAAACGCCATACTGTCGTGGGGCAGATGGTCGTGCAGTTTTGCGCTCAAGTGTTCGTGAATTTTTAGCTCAAGAGCATATGCATGCACTTGGCATTCCTACATCACGTTCATTAACTCTCTATACTTCAAATTTAGAAAAAGTGAGACGTCCATGGTTTAGAGACAACTCCTACTCAAAAGACCCTGAAGTTATGATAGAAGAAGCTGTTGCTATCTCGACACGGGTTGCTCCTTCGTTTATTCGTGTGGGACAACTCGAACTTTTTGCTCGTCGTGCACGTAAGAGTGAACATCCAAACGCGACCAAAGAGTTAGAGATGATTGTTTTGCATCTCGTTGAGCGTGAATACAGTAATGATATAGATAAAGAATTACCTTTAGAAGAAAAAATTCTCTTACTAGCACAAGAGTTTAGATCTCGTCTTACTTCACTTGTAGCAAACTGGATTCGTGTTGGCTACTGCCAAGGAAACTTTAACAGTGACAACTGTGCGGCAGGAGGTTTTACCCTTGATTATGGTCCTTTTGGTTTTATGGACAATTTTGACCCCTCCTATCAGCCTTGGACAGGTGGAGGAAAACACTTCTCATTTTTCAACCAACCACAAGCAGCTCAAAAGAATTTTAATGGGTTTTGTATCTCTTTAGCACCTTTACTTACATCAGATAAAGAGTCTTTAGCAAAACTAGAAGAGATTCAAAATGATTTTCCTAAAGTAATGCAAGAAAAATTACAAAAAATGTGGTCAGATAAGCTAGGACTTGAAACTTTAGATGGAGGACTGCTCAAAGAGCTGCATCAACTTATGCAACAAACTTCAGTTGATTATACTATCTTCTTTAGGGAACTCTCAGAACTACCAGAAGATATCACTCCACTCAAAAAAAGCTTTTATAAAAAAGAGCTAAGTGAAGCAACTTTAAAGAGTTGGTCTACATGGCTTAAAATGTGGCATATACTCATAGATGTTAATGATTTAAAATCACAAGAAGCACTCAAAAATAAGATGAAGCGAATTAATCCAAAGTACATTTTAAGAGAATGTTTACTTGTGCCTGCTTATAAAAGGGCAGAGCAAGGAGAGTACTTATCAGTAAAAGAGTTGCAAAAGGTCATGACTGCACCATATGATGAACAGTCAAAAAATGTCGAGGAAAAATACTATAAGCTAAAACCCTCTGAGCTCTTTAATGTTGCGGGAGTATCTCATATTAGCTGTTCGTCTTAGTCGAGTTTAACCCAAATTTTGCAATAGAGATTTCTAAAGATTACCTATGCTTGTGCTTAAGGGGTGTTTAGTAAAAATTTTAA